>JACMMR010000075.1 GCA_014378965.1 Candidatus Parcubacteria bacterium
ATATACTATAACTGTTGATTCTTCTTTTAGAATATCTGTAATAAAAAATAGTATTGCATCAGTATCAATTTCTTCAGTTAAAATATTTTTCATTGCTTCGATAATTCCATTAAGTCTATCAAGTACGGTTTGTGTATTCATTGTCTCAACTACAGAGATTCTGATATTCTTATCTCCTATCATATTTTTCTTACTATCCAAGTGCACAAGTCCTACATCAGTAAAATCTGAGATATCTGATTTAGCATTAAACATTGTAATAGAATATTCTTCAATATTTATACTTAATTTTTCAGCTAATTTTTCAGCAACAGCTTTATCATGTGAAGTTGTTGTCGGTGATCTAAATGCAAGTGTGTCTGACAATATACTTGAAAGTATTAATCCTGCGATATCATCTGGAAGATTTTCAACATGATTTCCTAACATGTTATATATAACAGTAGCAGTTGAGGCAAGGGGTTTGATATGAATATCTACCGGCTTTTTAGATTTTAATGTTCCAGTTAGTATATGATGATCTATTATTTGAATAATATTTGTATCGTTAATATTGTCAAATAATTCTTGAGCATTATTAGTATCAACTATCACAACTTCATCATTTTCGTTTACAGATTCAAGTAAAGCAGGCTCGATAGTAGTCCATTTATTGAGTACAAATTGAGTTTCTTTATTAAGTGTTCCAAGTACAAATGCTTCTGCCTTAGTTGCAGTATACGTGTTCAAGTACCATGCCCATACGATTGCTGAAATTGTTGCATCGGTGTCAGGTGACTTGTGTCCAAAAACTTTAATCATGGTAATTATTATTTTAATTAGTTAGTAATTTCTTCTCTAATCACCTCTCCTTCTGGCATCGTATCCTCCTCAACTTCTTCCATCTCATTCCCATCTATGGCTTTGATATCGATTCTGTAACCTGTAAGTTTTGCGGCAAGTCTAACGTTTTGTCCTCCTTTTCCAATCGCTAGTGACTGCTGATCCTCTGTTACAACAGCATGGGCAACTTTATTATCTTGATCTACATCTACTCCCAATATTTTTGCAGGAGACAAAGATCTTTCGATAAACTCGTTTATGTGTTCAACATACTCGATAATATCAATTCTTTCACCATGTAATTCTGACATTACTACATTAACCCTAGAACCTCGCTGCCCTACCATTGCACCAACTGGATCGATTGATTCATCATTACTCCATACAGCAACTTTCGATCGTGCACCTGCCTCCCGTGCAATTGATTTTATTTCAACAACTCCAGATTTTATTTCTGGTACTTCAAGCTCAAACAATTTTGACAAAAACTTTGGATGAGAACGTGATAATTTTAAGAATACTCCTCGACCAGAATCATCCACATCAACAAGATACGCACGAACTCTTTCTCCTTGTTTAAACTTCTCATTTTTAATTTGTTCATCGTATGGCATAATACCAATAGCTTTTCCAACATTAATAAATATTGAACCCCTATCTATTCTTTCAACAGTTCCTGAAATAATCTCTCCTGTCTTTCCACCAAATTCATCAACAAGATTAACTTTTTCTGCCTCTCTAATTTTTTGCATGATGATTTGCTTTGCTGTTTGAGCTGCAATACGTCCAAAATCATCTTTATGTTCTAATGAAAAAACAATTTCTTCTCCAGGTTTTATATCTTTCTTAATTTTTTGAGCAGTCGCCAAAAGAATATGCTGATCATCATTGAATTTTATTTTATTTAAAAATACTTCATTGTCGACATTATTTAAATTATTTTCTTTTATCTCTTCGATATCTTCATCAGTTAAAATATCTTCTGGATCAATAGCGGTTTTTACTTGATAAAATTCAGTCTTACCACTACTCAAATCAAATTCACAGCGTACAAATTGTGACTTACGGCAATATTCTTTTTTATATGCTGTTGCCAGTGAAGCTTCTATTGCTTCTATTATTTTTTCTTTGGAAATATTTTTTTCTTCTTGTAATTGATCAATTACAAGGTTTATAGTTTTTAAATCAAACATAATTTTATTATTTATTTTAATTATTTTAATACGCAAATTTATCTTAAAAACACTCACTAACCTATTAAAGACAAAAGTCGCCTTTTAAAGTGCGACCTCTGACATCAGTATTATTAGCAAGAATGTCTGTAAAATAGATTTACTACGATTTGTATATTATACTATATAGTATACAAAGTCAATTTTAAATAATATGCACATAGATCAAGATCAACTATACAAATTCATCATAGACTCTGGCCTAATCACTAAAGAGGAGTATGAAGTCCTAAAGAAAAAAGCGGAGGAAAAAGGAGAATCTCTTCAGAATACCTTAATGTCCTCTGGCAAAATAACAGAGGATGACTTTTTAAGAATTCAGGCCTATCTTGTGGGAATACCTTTTGTTGATTTAAGTAAGACTAAGGTTCAAATTGACACTTTGGCTCTTATACCTGAACCAATTGCTCGAAAACACAATATTGTTGCTTACAGTAAAAAAGACGATTATTTAGAAGTTGCTCTTATGGACGGAAATGACTTAAATGCTATTGATTTCATTAAAAAGAAGACAGGTTTACGTGTTTTACCACGATTAACCAATAGTGCTTCAATAAAAAATCTTCTTTTACAATATCAAAAGAGTCTTAAAGCCGATTTTGGAGACATTATTCAAAAAGAGGCATCAAACCTAAAACTGATAAATAGTGACAGTGACGAGATAAATAGTGATGATATTGATGATTTAAAGAAGATGGCTGATGATCTACCAGTCATAAAGATTGTTGAAACATTGTTAAACCACGCTGCTATACAAGGAGTTTCTGATATTCACATAGAACATGGGGATGCTAATACTATCATTCGATATAGAATTGATGGTCTTTTACATGATGCTATGATTTTACCCAAGAATTCAGGTCCAAGCATTACTGCCCGAATCAAAGTTTTAGCCAATCTTAAGCTAGATGAAAAAAGATTGCCACAGGATGGTCGTTTTAAAATAGACTTAAATGGTGAAAAAATATCCTTTCGTGTATCAGTCTTACCGACATATTATGGAGAAAAGATTGTAATGAGACTTTTACGTGAAAACGTGTCAGGTTTCACCCTAGAAGGACTAGGTTTCCACGGTCAGGCCTTAGAAGACATGCACAATGCACTAAATTACTCCGAAGGTATGATTTTAACAACAGGTCCAACAGGTTCAGGTAAAACTACAACTTTATATACTATGCTTGATATTTTAAATACTCCGGATGTAAATATCTCCACTGTTGAAGACCCTATTGAGTACCAAATAAAACGGATAAATCAAACCCAGATTCGATCTGACATAGGTTTTACTTTTGCTTCAGGACTTAGGTCCTTATTACGTCAAGACCCTGATATTATCATGGTTGGGGAGATTCGCGACAATGAAACAGCTTCTTTGGCTATAAATGCTGCTTTAACAGGACACTTGGTACTTTCAACACTTCACACGAACTCTGCGGCTGGAGCAGTTCCTCGACTTATGGACATGAAATGTGAACCATTTCTTCTGGTTTCAACAATAAAAATTATTATTGCACAAAGGCTTGTTCGAAAGCTTTCCGAAACAAAGACTAAATACTTTCTAAGTAATGATGAACTAGTTCAATTGGGCAAGAAAATCGATTTAGATCGAGTATTAGAATTTATAAGAAAAGAAAATATTATTGATAATAAATTGAGTTGGAAAGAAATACCTTTTTATAAAGCCAATCCAGTTGATGAAAATAATGATGGTTTTAAAGGACGTATCGGAATCCATGAAGCACTAAAGGTAACATTAACAATAAAGGAACTAGTGATTAAAAACGCTACAGCTGACACAATCCAAGAACAAGCAAAAAATGACGGAATGCTTACAATGCTCGAAGATGGAATATTTCAATGCGTTCAAGGAATGACAAGTATAGAGGAAGTATTAAGAGTAGCTAACGATTAAAAAAGATGAATTCAAACTATGAATTGTCTTTTAGATCTAAAGACTGTTTAAATTTATTAAAAGATAAAATAAAAAATGCAAAAATTAGTATCGATATTGAAATCTTCTATTTTATTGAAGACAAAATTGGATTTGATTTTCTTTTACTGTTAATTGAAAAATCAAAAGAAGGTTTAAAAATAAGGTTATTATTAGACCATGTTGGTTCGTATGAACTAACTGGATCAAAGACATTAGAAATTTTAAAAAGACATGGCATAAAAGTCTTATTCTTTAACTCCCTCTTACCTTTCTCAAAAAACAGTAAAACTATTTGGTATTTTAGAAACCATAGACGAACCATTATCATCGATGAGGAATATGTATTTACAGGAAGTATCTGTTTAGGTGAGCCGACATCAGATTGGCTAGAACTTGGTATATTTGTAAAAGACAAAGGTATGGCTCAAAGAGTCCAGATCATTTTTAACCAAACTTGGAATAAAGTTTACCACCCTACATTTAACATTGGGTCTGTATCCAAAAATGATTTAAAGGCCAAAAATGACTTTAATTATATAACTCAGGCACCTTTACAATTTCGTCGTCATATCTATAGATACTATTTAAAATCAATAAAAAATGCAGTTGGCACTATTTATTTGGTATCACCATATGTTATTCCTGATGCAAAATTTGTCCGTTATCTTATTAATGCTTCAAAAAGACAAGTTAAAGTTCATATAATTATACCAAAAAAGACAGATTTGATTATTATTGATATTGCACGTAATACTCACATTCACAACTTGTTAAAAAATAATATACATATTTATTTTCATCAGAAAATGGTTCATAGTAAGCTTGCGGTTTTTGACAGCAAACAAGCATTTGTTGGAACAATGAACTTAGACAACCTGAGTCTAAGGTATAACTATGAGAACGGTATTAAAATTTTAAATGCAGAATGTATCCAGGAACTTAATAATCATATACAAAATGACCTTTTA
>JACMMR010000076.1 GCA_014378965.1 Candidatus Parcubacteria bacterium
AAATCATCTCTTTTAAATGCACTTACGAAAGCAGATGTAAAAGTTGGAAATTATTCTTTTACTACTCTTGAGCCAAACTTGGGAACTATTTATGATGTGGTTCTGGCTGACATTCCAGGGCTTATCGAAGGAGCATCAGACGGAAAAGGATTAGGACATAAGTTTTTAAGACATATACGACGAACAAAGATGCTTTGCCACTGTGTTTCTTTGGAGCAAACTGTTGAGGAAATGGTTGATGTGTACAATGTGATTAGAAATGAGCTAAAAGAATTTGATCCTGAACTACTTAATAAAACTGAAATTATTCTTTTAACAAAAAGCGATATTTTAGGTGTTGAAGATTCAAAAGTAAAATCAATAGAGTTTATGAAAAAACTAAAAATTTCAGAAAATGATATTAAAATAGTTTCAATCTATGATTTTGATAATTTAAAAGAGCTTGGTGATTGGATGGTGAAGGCGGTGAGAGAGGATCAAAAGGTTGCTGAATAAGAGTGGTTTGACTTTTGCGTACTTTTGTATTATTCTGGGTAAACCTGATTCACGCAGAATACAGGATGAACTCACACATTTATTATGCAATTATTTATATTTCACTCTTTTAGAGATCGCCCGATGTGTATTCGAAACGGTTGGAAATTTTCAAATAATGGGGAAATGCTTTTACAAAGTCTTGATGGACGGGAGTCAATTTTTTCACAATTAGTGATTCGTCCTGATATCAAAAATCATTCAGCTCTTATTCTGGATGGGACTGTTTATGCAGATGGACTTTTTGGGACAATCTCTCCCGATAAAGAAAAGATCAGAAATAGGGATAAGGCCCTGCTTCTAATTGTTTCTGATGATTCTATTCATCTGCCTGATCATTTGTATCACGATCATCGAGTGAAAATTGACCCAGTTATTAATGAAGAGGGTACACTAGCTGCCACTATTATTTGTTTCTTAAAAAACGAAGAACTCATTTTTCTTATCGGTGAAGGAGAAAGTAGGAAGGAAATCTTTTTTGAGTACGACAAATATCAACGGTTTCCTGTGATAACTGACATCACCGTACCAGAACTTTTGGATCCAGCTACTAATCAGAAAACTTTAATTAGAAAATTACTCGATATATTTTCTTTCAACCTCCGTAAAAAGAATCCAGGTTTTACTGGAGGGGTTACACGAGGGTAGACCTCCTTAATATCTCAACCTTTAAACCACTCTCGTCGCACTTGCGACGGGGTGGCTTTTTCATTTGCCTAAAATATGCTAAAAATAAGGGATATGAATACCGAAGAAAAACCTACGCTATCAACCGAATTTATACCCGTTATTGGCCTTGAAATACATGCTGAACTCAAGACAAAAACTAAAATGTTTTGTTCATGTCTAAACGACCCACTTGAACGAAATCCAAATATCCACATTTGCCCTATCTGCATGGCTCATCCCGGAACACTGCCAACTTTAAACAAACAAGCTATCCAAAATGTTTTGAAAGTAGGTTTAGCGGTTAACGCTGAGATAGCAGACTTTACCGAATGGGATAGGAAAAATTATTTTTATCCTGACATTCCAAAAGGGTATCAGATTTCGCAATATGCCTATCCTCTCGTTCACAAGGGAAAAGTAAAAGTAAAGGATGCAAAAGGTAATGATGTTGAAGTCACTCTTACTCGTATCCACTTAGAAGAAGATACTGCTCGATCATCACATGATAAAGGGGATTTTTCTCTCATTGATTACAACCGTGCAGGTATACCACTTATGGAACTAGTAACAGATGCTGTGATTTATGATTCTGTAATGGCGGGAAATTTTGGTAGAGAATTGCAATTATTGTTACGAACTCTTGATGTATCTGATGCAAACATGGAACTTGGTCAACTACGCGTTGAAGTAAATATTTCAATACATAAAGAAGGTGAACCATGGGGCACAAAAGTTGAGATTAAGAATTTGAACTCATTTCGTGTAGCTGAAAAATCTATAGAGTATGAAATTCAAAGACAAAAAGAGCTTATAGAATCAGGTGGTAAAGTTATACAAGAAACTCGAGGCTATGATGATGCAACCGGAAAAACATTTTCACAAAGAATAAAAGAAAATGCCAACGACTATCGATATTTTCCAGATCCAGATTTACCAAAATTATATATCTCGAAAATACCTGAATTCAACCTTGAATCGTTGAAAGCAAATTTACCAATCTTACCTAATGCAAAACGAGAAAAATATACCTCACTCGGTTTGAAAAACGAAGATGTTGAAATGTTTGTATCTGATTCTTTTTACGGCCGATATTTTGAGCAAATTTTAAAATTAGTAAAAGATGAAAAATTACAAAAATTATCAGTAAATTACATTACTTCTGATATTGCAGGACAAGTAAAAAAAGAAAAAGAAATTAAGACTGAGTTACATGATTTTATCAATATTGATCAATTTGTTGAAATCATTAATTTAATAGGTACAGAAGAATTATCATCTCGAGGGGCAAAAGATATGATTGCTGTGTTGTGGAAAGGTGATGAAGAATTAAGAAGTAAAAAAGCTAAAGATATTGCAGAAGAAAAAGGTTTGATCATCAAGGCTGATCCAGAATTTTTAAATAATATTATTAAACTGGTATTGAAAAATAATCCAACTCAGGTAGATGACTATAAAGAGGGAAAAGAGGCATTGTTGATGTATCTTGTTGGTAAGGTGATGAAGGAGGGAAAAGGTGCTATCAATCCCGCAGTGGCACAGGAAGCGTTAAAGATTGCATTAAAGTAACATGGAAGAAATTATAAAAGTTGGTAATCCTATTTTGACAGAAAAAACTGTTGACGCTGATTTCCAACAGGGAGTTGTCATTGGGCATTTTCTAATAAAAGTTTTAAAAAAATATAGAGAAAAAATAGGCTGGGCGCGTGGACTAGCTGCTCCTCAAATAGGTGAAAATAAATCTGTATTTATAACTTTTGTAGATGATACTTTTCATATCTATATTAATCCTAGAATATTAAAAAAATCAGTAGAACAAAATCTGTATCGAGAAGGATGTCTAAGTTGTGCTCCTTTCTGTGGAGATGTTAAAAGATCAAAATCAATAACCATGGAGTATGTTGATGAATATGGGAATTTTAACATAAAAGAATATGATGGTTTTATAGCACGATTGTTACAACATGAATATGATCACCTTGAAGGTATTTTGAATATTGAAATCGCGGAAGTGGGAACGGTTGAGGAAATGAATAGCGATTCTTTGTTGGAGAAAATGAGGGATGTTGTGTAAAAACGTTTTCGTATGTTGATGATCATAATGGTTTGCCGCTTAGTTTTGGCAAAGAGTTTTTTAGAAATAAGAAAATAATTTCCTTTAAAAAAGGTCGACCTGTTTCGAAAGATAGGATTTCTATTCAGATACCTGTTCGTGATTTGTTTGACGTGTACAAAGAGCTGAAAAGTCGAGGTCTTGTCATAAGCCATTTATATGATTATTGAGTTATAGTTGAAAAATTTTTTAACGTATAATATTATAGTTACATGTTTGTGGATTTTTTAGTCCCTATCGACTACGAAGCTTCCAGGCCGAAATCGAACATGCTCTAAGAACTCATTCTCTACAGGATGGGTTTTTTAGTTTAAAACTTGCAAATTTTTTTAACCTATAATATTATAGTTACATGTTCGTGGGACTGAAAGGTCTAAGTCGGACATGAGCGCTCTAATCCGGAAAGCGAACATTTTTTGAAAACTCACTCTTCTTGGGTGGGTTTTTGATTTTCATCTCTAATTCCTGTTTTATATTTTGGAATAACTGATATAAACATATATCTTCTGGCTTCATTTTTCAACAAGATCACTTTATATTTTTTAGAGTCTATTATTGCTATAAATCCAAAGTATTCTGTATTTATATTCTCATATTCTTGGAGGGTTCCAGATTTGGATACTATGTCAGGTATATATTTTATTGCACTTAATCGATCAAGTATAACATCATCATGTCTTTGTTTTCCGTTATTGCTTATCAAATGCCTAAAACCCTTCATCGTAAACCACACTTCCTGATTCAGATACGGACAAAACACCTTACCAATATTTTTATATTCAGTTTTCGCATTTTCTATAATTTTTTGGATTTCGGTGTATTCCACCCTCACATTTTCCCATATACACCATAAAGAAAAACCGAAGAAAAGATAAACTTATTTTATCCATTCCGACCAGAAGTCCTCGGGTTGGTTTATCTAGGATAAACTAACCCTGCGGAACGCTTTGCCTAGGGCAAAGTGTCATTCCTAAAATAAGTTTAATGGCATGAAAACATAATCCCCGAAGATATGCTAAAATAAACCCCATGAAAAACATCGCAATAAACGGAGCAGGAAGAATTGGTCGCGCATTCCTAAAACTTGCTGTAGAAAATAAAAATATAAACATAGTAGCTATTAATGATTTAGCGGATATTGAAAATATAGCTTACCTCATGAAATATGATACAGCTTATGGTCAAAGCAAACTTGACATCGTAGTTGACAAAGAAAACTCATTTTTTATTATTAACGGTCAAAAGGTAAAATATTTATCTGAAAAAGATCCAGCATTATTACCTTGGAAAGATTTACAGGTTGATGTTGTACTTGAATCAACTGGATTTTTTACAAGTTATACCAAAGCAAATGCACACATACTAGCGGGTGCTAAAAGAGTGGTATTGTCTGCTCCTGCAAAAGATGAAGAGTCAGATGTAAAAGGTGCAACAGTATTGATGGGAATAAACGAAGATGTGCTAAACGATACTAGTATCTTAATTACTTCAAATGCATCGTGTACCACAAATGCATCATCTCCTGTTATAGATATTTTAAATAAAACCTTAGGAATAGAAAAAGCATTGCTCAATACAACTCATGCCTACACTGCCAGTCAGTCACTTGTTGATGGTCCAAATAAAAAAGATTGGAGAGAGGGAAGATCGGCACCTAACAATATGGCACCATCATCAACAGGAGCAGCTATTGCAGTCGCAAAAGTAATTACAGATCTTGAAGGAAAGTTTGATGGTATTGCAGTTAGGGTTCCAGTAATAACTGGTTCTATAGCTGATATCACATTTATTTCAAAAAAAATGACAACAAAAGAAGAAGTAAACAGTATTCTGGAAGAAGCTGCAAAAGATTTAAAGTGGGAAGGAGTGTTTACAACAACACGAGAGCAACTTGTATCTCATGATATTGTTGGAAATCCACATGCGTCTATTGCTGATCTTTCAATGACGCGGGTTGCTGATGGGAATTTGGTAAAAGTTCTTGCGTGGTATGATAATGAAGGGGGGTATACACACTCACTTTTGAAGCATGTTGAGAAGGTTATGGAGAAGATGGGGTAGGTGAGTATGATAAAATAAAATATAAAAAGCGACACTCTTTCCCTTGGTGGCATTTTTTGTACGAGTTTCCATGGAGAATTTGAGGTAGGGTCTTTAAAAAGATTTATAAAAATATTGACAAAACTCATAAATAGTGTATGATGTCTAAGTCAATGTACCTTAACGTCTTTATCGTTTATTTGTACATAATCTCAGAAATTACACAACCACAACCACAGAAATTATGAAAACCAAATTCGCTAGTATGTTTACTCTCCTTGTTGGGGCAGTCATTGCCTGCGCACAACCGACCATCCAGTCGTTTGCTGTGGCTAACACCGCCGCCTCGGAAGCCTCGCTTTCGGGACTTGATTCAGTCTACGAGGTGCCTGATACTCAGGTGGCTAACACCAACTCAGTATCCTTTGCCACGAAGGTTACGTTGCCGGCAGGTACTACATCGGCCTCGATTACTGACATCAAGTTCAGTATCGACAAGGTCATCAACGGTGTAGCGACTACTCAGCTTAGCGATATTCCGATGAACTCCTCATCGTATACGTTGGAAGGGATCACTAGCTCTCC
>JACMMR010000011.1 GCA_014378965.1 Candidatus Parcubacteria bacterium
ATGACACCCAAGCATTGAGTTTTAAAACAAATGGTATTACACGGTTAACAATCGACACCTCTGGAAACATCACTGCAACTGGAACTATTAGTGCCACTTCATTTTATGGAAATGGTTCAAACTTGACTGGTATATTTTCTACATCTACATCGAGGGGTGTTTTCTCAGCATCAGGTCCACTGGTGTACTCAACTTCAACTGGAAATTTTTTGATCAACCAATCTTCATCAACTTCGAATGGATATCTTTCATCAGCTGACTTTACGAATTTTCAAGCTAAAGAAAACGCCATCACCGCATCAACAACCTCAACATATTTCCGAGGTGACAAAACCTTCCGCACCCTCGACACCTCAGCTGTCCCAGAAAATGGAAACCTCTACTTTACAAATGCGAGAGTAAACTCACTCCTATCAGCCACAACCTCACTTCCAAACATTACTACATTGTCTGGTCTTGTTTCAGCTTCAAACCTCAACACTCTTGGTACAGTTACAACCGGAGTATGGAATGCCACACCGATTGGAGATTCATACATCACAAAGACAGGCGACTGGGCTGGAACCTTCAATAGTCGTACAGGATTATATTACCTATCTCGAGCAAACCAAACAGGCACACAACTTGCCTCAACTGTCTTAGATTTTGGAACCACAACCAGAGGACTACTATCATCATCAGCGACAGGATTGAGTTACTCGACAACCACAGGAATATTCTCACTGACATCAGGGTATACTATTCCTCTTGTTACATCGACTACACAATGGAACACTGCCTTTACTTTAGCTTCAATTGCAGTTATTCAAGGTGGTAACTCATTTGGAACAACCAGTATCTTAGGAACCAACGATAACAACGCTCTCCAATTTAAAACAAATAATGTACGGACAGGATATATATCAGCTGATGGATTGTCAGTTTCTTTTGGAGCTAATGCAGGAGTAAACGCTTCGATGATTAAAACTTTTTTTGTTGGTAACAATGCAGGATTAGGTGCAAACAGTGCTAACGACTCTAACTTCTTGGGTTCGAGTGCGGGAAGTGGTGCAACTGCTGCCAACAACTCCAACTTCCTCGGCCTGAATGCAGGATATGGTGCTACCAATGCCTACTTCTCAAACTTCTTCGGCCAGAGTGCAGGAAATGGTGCAACCGATGCCAACTACTCCAACTTCCTCGGCTTGAATGCAGGAAGTGGTGCAACTGCTGCCAACAACTCCAACTTCTTCGGTGTGAATGCAGGATATGGTGCTACCAATGCCTACAACTCCAACTTCCTAGGCTATAGCGCAGGATATGGTGCTGTCAATGCTAGTAGTTCTAATTTCATTGGCTTATATGCAGGATACGGTACAACTAATGCCAATAGATCCAACTTTCTCGGTCAGAATGCAGGAAATGCTGCGACCAATGCTTCCTTCTCCAACTTCATTGGTCAAGGGGCAGGATTTGGCGCCACCAACGCTGCTAACTCAACCTTCATCGGACTACAGTCAGGACTCAATGACACAGTTAACAACACCTCAGGTAACAAGTACTCTATCCTGATTGGTAACTACACTTCAACAGCAGGCTTCTCCAACTCCATCGCTATCGGTCAAGGAGTCTCAAACAGTGCTATTAATCAACTCAACATCGGCCGTGTCATTTACGCCACTAACATCGGCTCATCAACAACTCCAACCTCATCTGCCTTTTCACCTGCATCAGTCGGCATCGGCATGGCAACACCTGCCGACCGCCTCCAAGTTTTTGGTGATGTGCGTTTGGGAACAACTGGAACAAACGGCTGTATTAAAGATTTCTCTGGAACAGGTATTACAGGTACATGTTCATCTGATGAAAGACTTAAAACAAATATTATAGATTTATCAGATAACTATCTTGATAAAATGGCTAAACTTCGTGTAATCTCATACAGTTGGAATGATACAGCCAAAGAATTAAATAAAGTAGATACAACGGTCACAAACTACGGATTATTGGCACAAAACGTTGAGGAAAATTTTCCAGAACTAGTGTCCGTAGATTCAAATGGTTACAAGCAGGTTAATTATTCTAGAATTCCATTGTATTTAATAAAATCAATTCAAGAATTAAGTAAAAAGGTTAATACAATGTTTGTGTGGTTTAAAAATGATTCACTGAATATACAAAATAATGTATGTGTTGATGACGTATGTGTGACAAAAGAACAATTTAAACAAATGTTGATCAATGGAGGAAATACACAAAGTAATCATCCAGTTACTCCAATAAATATTGCTCCTATACTAGAGCCGACACCTGTACCGGTGATTCTGCCAACTCCTGAACCTGTGATTCTACCAACTCCTGTGGTGGTGGAGGGAAGTACTCCTGGGATACCTGTGATTGAACCTGTTGTTGTAACTCCAACCGAATAGTGATTTTTAGTTTCTCTTTATAAAGAATTTTTTTAAGTTTATTACGAACGCTTTATCAAATAAAGTTTATATATGCAAAAAGAGCACAAGAGAAAATATCCTCTTGTGCTTTGGGTTTAGGTTGGGTTTTTTTCATCTTGCGGCGAGTTCACGATTAACGGTTATAAATGTATCTTTCACTTGCTGAAGGTATTGCAACTTTTGAGCATTGGTGAGACCAGTTTTAAAGTTAGGACCAGTATACTTAATGATTCGAAAATTATGATACTCTCCAGTCATCGCTTTTTGACTATAAATATCAATAACAGGAGTTTTGCCACCGGAAGCCTTGGCTGACTTAACATCCTTACCAGTGTCAACGGCGACACCTATACGTTTGTTGCCATTTTTGTCCGTAAATTCGCCAACCGTGCCATAAGGCATGATAGCAGGATTAACAGCCAATACTTCAAGACCCATATCTTGTACGGTTTTGATTTTCACCAATGATGCTGTTTTTCCTGACATGGTATCACTGTCCGATTTGGTTTCTGAGGCGTGGTAAATCGTGACTCGAGCTCGAAGAGGAATTGATTCCTTTCCTAAGTTTATTAAATTTTCAATTGATTTGGAGTGATTTTTTTGTTGGTCACTGGCTCGCTCTTTCGAGTGAACACTAGTAGTGATCAGTAAGAAAATAACTCCTACAGCTTGCGGTATTAATTTATTGTTCATGAATTCTGAGTGGTTGTGGTGTCGCAGCTACTGAGCCTTGACGTATTCAGAATAGCATATTCAGATATTTTGTCAAGTTTTATGTCAAGTAAAATTTATTTATTTCGCTCCGTTTCAGTCCTCGACACTTTGTCTAGGACAAAGTGTCTGCGAAGAAACTCACTACATAAATAAATTTATCAAATAAAATTATGATATAATAAAATACATATGCAAAATAGAATATATGTAACCAGAGAAATACCAGAAGTCGGCATCAATATGTTAAAGGCCAAAGGCTATGAAGTCACAATCGGAAAAGACAAAAAACCTCTTTCTCAAAAGGACATTATCAAAATTTTACAAAGAGCAGAACATAAAGGAGAACCTTACAATATTCTCCTTACATTATTAACAGACAAGATAGATAAAACAGTATTTGATATAGCGCCATCATTAAAAATGGTTTCAAATTATGCTATTGGATTTGACAATGTAGATGTAAAAGAAGCCTGTACCCGAGGAATTATGGTTACTAATACGCCAGGCGACTATATGGGATCTATTGCAGAACATGTAGTATCCATGACTCTTTCTTTATGTAATCGTATTGCTGAAGCGGATCATTTTGTTCGAAAAGGTCGTTATAAAGGCTGGGATCCAATGCTGATGATTGGGCACGATGTGAGTGAAAAGACGATTGGTATTATAGGCGCAGGAAGAATTGGTGAAAAAGTTTCCTATACTTTTAACAAAGGCTTTGGATGTAAAATTGTGTATGTTGATCAGCATAAAAATGAGAATATAGAACGTGACTGTGGGGCTACAAAGCTTGAAACAATAGATGAACTTATTAAACAAGCTGACATTATCTCTCTTCATGTGCCGCTTAATGATTCAACTTATCATATGGTCAATCAAGATTTTATTTCTAAAATGAAAAAAGATGCGTTTATTATCAATACTTCACGTGGTCCTGTTGTAGACGAAAAGTATTTATATCAAGCACTTAAGGAAAATAAGATTGCAGGGGCAGGGTTAGATGTATTTGAGTTTGAGCCAAAAGTGACAAAAGGGTTAATAAAACTAGGAAATGTTATCTTGACACCCCATATTGCCTCAGCAAGTATTAAAGCAAGAAATATCATGTCGACTGTGGCAGCGGAAAATATTATAAATTTTGTTGAAAGGAAAGTGGTGGTGAACAATTGTACGAAATAAGGTTGCTAAATAAATCTTAAAAATAATTCATTCTTTTCTTAAAAGATATTATTTTTATGATTTATTTTATGATATAATATTTGAATATGAAAGTAATCAGTACAATTCAACATGATATTAAAAATGCGTACCTGACTCCAAAGATAGGAGTTTCATCCACTGCCGACGGAAGTTTTTTAAAGCAAGAAGCTTACCAACTTGCTAAAGATTTAGGAAAAGAAATAGTAGATCAAGGTGCAATACTTGTAACAGGAGCATCATCAGGTTTTCCGTACTGGTCAGCACAAGGTGCTAAGCAAGCAGGTGGATTGTCGATTGGTTTTTCTCCAGCTATTAGCCCAAAAGAGCATACAGATATATACAGACTTCCTTTGGATTATATGGATATTGTTACATTTACAGGTTTTGGATATCCTGGACGAGACCTTATCTTTACACGCTCATGTGATGCAATAATAATAGGACCTGGACGAATAGGAACAATACACGAATTCGCTATAGCGTACGAAGACGGAAAACCACTTGGCATACTTCAAAGCGATGGATGGGAAACAGATGAGTTATTAAAATTAATTATAGAAAAAAGCCATAGACAAAATCCCTATGTAGTTTTTGAAAAAGACCCAAAAGTATTAGTTCGAACAATGTTGGATATGTTACGACAACAGCATGGAGAAAAAGCTTAAATACATTCGTTCTCTTCGATCCGTTTCAGTCCTCGAAACTTTATCTAGAATAAAATGTCATTCGAAAACTCACTTAGAGAAACTAAAAAAAATACACACAAAAAATTTATAATTCACGTACTGTACTTTGTAAAGTTGACTATATTCCAATTTCCGAAAAGTTATATATACAAACCGTTTTTTAGAGCATAGTTGCGTTATGAAAAGTGTCTGTTGTATGGATTTTTTACCTAAATTTACTTTTAATTAACCAATAATAAATGTTATTATATAAATACGTATGAAGAAAAGCCAAAAAATAAATTTTATTCTAAAAAGAGACAATTCAATTGTGGATTTTAATTCTGATAAGATTGTTACAGCGGTAACAAAAGCACTTAAAGAATCGGGAGAATTTAAGCAATCTATAGCACAAAATGTTGCTCAAAAAGTAGTTGAACGAGTAGAGGCAGAGTATACCGAAGAGGGTCATATCCCATCAGTTGAAAGTATACAAGATACTGTGGAGATAGTGTTAATGGAATCTGATTTACATCTTACAGCCAAAGCGTATATTTTATATCGTAGTCAGCGTGCCGAATTACGAAAGAAAGATATTTTCAAGAAAAGAGTAACGTTAAAACCATATGAATATCCAGAGTTGTTGGAGTATGTTGACGGTATTAGACATTCCTACTGGCTCCACTCAGAATTTAACTTTACATCTGATATCCATGATTATATGACCAACATCAATGATGTTGAGCGCTCTGCACTTAAAAATGCCATGCTTGCCATCGCTCAAATTGAAGTGTCTGTAAAAACTTTTTGGGGAGATATATATAAAAAAATACCTATACCTGAGATTGGTTCTGTAGGAGCAACTTTTGCAGAGTCCGAGGTCCGTCATATGGATGCTTACGCAAACCTCTTAGATTTGTTAGGACTCAATCACGAGTTTGAAAATATTAAAAATATTCCTGCCATCATGGATCGTGTAAACTATATTGAAAAAGCTATTGCACACTCGAGATCAGATGATAATCAAGATTATTCTAAAACATTACTTCTTTTCTCATTATTTATAGAACATGTATCATTATTCTCACAATTTTTGATCATTATGTCGTTTAACAAACACAAATCAATGTTTAGAGGGATGTCAAATGTGATCGAAGCAACATCAAAAGAGGAACAAATTCATGGATTGTTTGGAATCGACTTAATGAAGATTATAAAGCATGAAAATCCAACCTGGTTTGATGCCGACTATGAGCAAAGTGTGATAGATATTTGTAAAGAAGCGTACGCAGCCGAAGAAAAGATTATTGACTGGATTTATGAGAAAGGGGAGTTAGATTTTATGCCAAAAGCTACAGTAAAGGAATTTGTAAAAAATAGATTCAATAATTCACTCAAATCACTTGGATTCAAAAAAATATTTGAGACTGATGCAAAGTTACTCGAACAAACTGAATGGTTTGATGATGAAATAATGACAACTAAACATGGTGATTTCTTCGTAAAAAGATCAGTGAACTATAATAAAAGAGTTGGAAGCATAACTGGAGATGACTTATTTTAACAAATTAATAATATACAATAAACGCAAAAAAACACACATATGAAATGGTTAAACGAAAATAGCAGAAAATTCCTTGCAAAAGATTATATTAATGATGGGTCAACAGCAGAGGAACGTATTCGCTTTTTGGCAGAACATGCTGAAAAGATTCTAAAGATAGAAGGTTTTGCGGATAAGTTTTATGATTATATGGGAAGAGGATATTATTCTTTAGCTACACCTGTGTGGGTTAATTTCGGTTTTGCTAAAGGTTTGCCTATATCGTGTTTTGGATCATATGTTGGAGACACTATGGGTGATATTTTATACACAACAGCTGAGGTTGGGATGATGAGTAAAAAGGGAGGTGGAACATCTGCATATTTTGGAGACTTGAGGTCAAGAGGATCTGCTATAACTAACAACGGAACCTCATCAGGTCCAGTTCATTTTATGCAATTATTTGACACGGTAACAAACGTAGTGTCACAAGGATCAACCAGACGAGGTCATTTGGCGGCATATCTAAACGTTGAGCACCCTGATATTGAAGAATTTTTGGATATTGGTACAGAGGGAAATCCTATACAAGGACTTACAAATGCTGTGACTGTGACTGATGCATGGATGAAAGAAATGCAAGCAGGGGATGATAAGAAAAGAAATATCTGGGCTAAGGTCTTGAAAAGAAGAACCGAGATTGGTTATCCTTATATTATGTTTTCCGACAATGTGAATAATAATACTGTGGAGGTGTACAAAGAAGGGAATCATAAGATCTATGCAAGTAACTTGTGTAGTGAGATTGCATTACCATCGAGTGACAAATGGTCATTTGTATGTTGTTTGTCATCGATGAATGCATTATATTTCGATGAATGGAAAGAAACAGATGCAGTGCAAACACTTACGTATTTCCTTGATGCAGTTATGACTGATTTTGTAAATAAGCTCGAAAGCTATAGAGATTCAGAAGATGCTGAGCGAAGACAAGAGTTTGTTTTTATGGAAAAATCTTACAATTTTGCGAAAGAAAACCGAGCTCTTGGAGTTGGTGTACTGGGATGGCATTCATACCTGCAAAGTAAGATGATTCCATTTGAAGGACAGGAGGCATATGATTTAAATCAGCAACTATTTAAATTTGTAAAAGAGAAAGCCTATGAAGCATCAGCTGAGATGGCTATCAAGTATGGTGAACCTTCAATGTTGATAGGAAGAGGACGACGAAATACAACACTCTGCGCTGTTGCTCCGACAACTTCATCTGCATTTATCTTGGGACAAGTATCACAAAGTATTGAACCTGTATGGTCAAACTGTTATGTAAAAGATATTGAGAAAATGAAAGTAACAATCAAGAATCCATTTCTGGAGACTTTACTTGAAGCAAAAGGGAAGAATACAAAAGAAGTATGGCAAGATATCCGAGATAAAGATGGATCCGTACAGCATGTTGATTATCTATCAGATGAGGAAAAGGAGGTGTTTAAAACATTTGCAGAGTTAGATCAATTTGCTATCATTGACCAAGCCGGAGCAAGACAAAAGTATATTGATCAAGGACAATCATTAAACTTAATGATCAATCCAAAGACGACGACGACTAAGGAGATAAACGCATTATATATGGAGGCCTGGAAGTCAGGAGTGAAAACGTTGTACTACCAACACAGTATGAATGCCGCTCAAGTATTGAGTCGAAAGAAGGTGTGTATTAACTGTGAGGCATAATAGAAATATGTAGGATTATATGCTATAAATGGCATATAAATGGAGGATTGGATGAGTGGTTGAAATCAACAGTTTACTAAACTGTCGAGCCCTAACGGGTTCCGTGAGTTCGAATCTCACATCCTCCGCAAGAAAATAGATACCGAAAGGTATCTATTTTTATTAGGAAAAACGAAAGTGCAACTGTGCACTTTCGAGTGATATTCGAAAAGCTTTATCTTATTTTCAAAGAACTTTGTTCTGAGAAAATGGTAAAGGTGTACTGACCATCTAATGGTCGAATCTTACATACTCCGAAATGAAAACACCCAGACATTAATTTTATGTGTATGAATTGTGGTAAGGATACGTGGGATGAATATTATATGTTACATAGTAATGTTTGGAAAAAAGATAATCCATTATGAATAGGAAAGTTGTGTGTTGTGTATTGAGAGAAGACTTAGTAGAAAACTGAATAAAAACATTTTACTAAAGTTGATGGAAATACCGATGACCCTAAGAGGACAGTTATTTTAAAGAATAGATTGTCGGTATAAAAAATGCTAAAATTTAACCATTACCAATAACAAACATAAACATATATCCATTGAAAGCTTTTGATTTCAAAGAATGGCAGTCGGTTAATGGTCCTGAAGATATGGTCGGAGCAGAAAGGTTTATAAAAAATAAATAAATAAAAACGCCGGACCCGTAATAGGTCCAGTGTTTTGTGATAAAAAAGTTCATTTTTTCCCCGAAGGTCTTTTTAAATATTTACCCTCATGATCCCATTCACGTTGCCAGTGCCCGCGAACGGTTACTTCGTTCCCTAATCCATAAGCTCGGAGGAGGATTTGAA
>JACMMR010000077.1 GCA_014378965.1 Candidatus Parcubacteria bacterium
ACCATAGATAGAAAAATCTTGTAGCCAAGGACGCATCATTTTATTTGCAGTTGAAGTTCCATATCGCACATTCAACCTCCCCAACCCTTGTTGCATTGAATCATGAATGACTTGGTATGGACTGCTATTTGGCTTTTTTATACCATTCCAATTATCAGGAAAATGTGATGGATAAATCATTCCAGAAATATAATCCACATTCTCAGAAAAATCATCGAGATGTTGTCCTATTGTAAGATCATCATTATTTGTTAAAACCATACCAAACACATCTGCTGACAACGGAATATCACCAAGCTCTTTACGAATAATTCCAACAAAGTTTTTTAAAGTAGCTCTTCTTTTTTCAGTATTTGTCGATGATGCATTCACAGTGTCACTATATTCATATTTTAATAAATTCATTTGCCCATCAGATGGGTAGCGAATATAATCCAATTGTATTTCATCAAAACCAGATTCGTACACAGCTTTAGAAATATCAGCAATGTAGTGTGCTGTTTTTTCCTCATGAGGTGATAACCAATAATGACCTTTCCCATCTCTCCATGGAGTTCCATCAGCTTTATTCGCAGATAACTCAAGATTATTTTTTGTAAAACATTCATCTCTCATCACCGCAATACGCGCAATAACATAAATATTTTTTTGATGATAATAATCCAATTTAGATCTTAAATCTTCATTTGAAATAAGTGGCTTCACACATGGTGTATCAAATCCAATATCATAATCAATTATTCCTGGTGCATCTTTAATATCAACAACAATCGTATTAATAGTTGTAGTGTCAAGCATCATGTCAAGTCTTTCGAGAAATGGTTTATATAAAAAACTATTGGCCGAAACATATATTCCACGAACTTCATTAGGTGTTTTTACATGAGACATTTTCTTAACTTCTGGCTCTACAGGTTGAGGGGGTGCAAATGATATATCGTCTACTTTTGTTGGAACAACTTCTGCTGTTATATATTTTGAGGAAATAGCTTTTACTCCAACGAAAAGTAAAAAAAGAATGATTAACGTTAATAAAATTTTGACGAATTTCATAAGTTTTATTTTAGCATAAGTAGTGTTGATTTATAAGGCATTTTAGTTTTTTTATCTCATCATCGCCCTCACTAACCCATCAAACAACGGGTGTGAACTCGTCGGTCGTGATAAAAATTCTGGATGAGATTGTGTAGCTACAAAAAATGGATGTATACTCTTCCCCAACTCTATCATCTCCATCAATTTTCCATCAATAGATTTTCCGGAAAATAATAATCCTTTTTTCTCAAGATCAAAAACATAGCTATTATTCACCTCATATCGATGTCGATGTCTTTCTGTAACAATATCTGCTTTATATAGACCAGACACAATACTTCCCTTCAATAATTTACATCTAAAAGATCCAAGTCGCATACTTCCACCCATTGTTAGTTTAACCAGATTTTCTTTTTGACTCTCCATAATATCAATAATCTTATGCTCGCAATTTTTATTAATCTCTGTTGTATGTGCATCTTTTAAACCTAAAACATTTTGCGCATATTCTATAACAGCAAGTTGCATACCATAACAGATTCCAAGATATGGAATTTTATTCTTTCGAACAAATTCGATTGATTTTAATATTCCATCAACTCCAGTCGTACCAAATCCTCCAGGAACTATAAGTCCGTTACATCTTTTGAATATGTCTTTTAAAATTCCGTGGTTTTTTTCTATCGTTTTAGAATCAACCCATTCTATTTCTATACCAGCTTTTGCTTTAGTTGCAGCAAATTTTAATGCTTCTATTACAGATAGATACGAATCAGTTAATGTAAAGTCTCCCGTGTCAAAATACTTACCTATCATAGCAATTCTTAAGTTTTTTATTTTATTAGAATGAATATTTTTAACAAAATTTTTCCAATCTGACCATAGTTTTACTGACTGTGCATCAGGTTTTTTATTTTTTAAAGATAAACTTTTTAATACTAGTTCACCTATCTTATCTTTTTCAAAATTGACCGGCACATCATATATACTTTTAATGTCAGGTGCCGAGATCACATTTTCTATTGGTACATTGCATGAAATAGATATCTTTTCTTTTCTTTTTGCATCTAATGCAACTTCAGACCGTGCAATAATAAAATCAGGATGTAGACCATAGCAATTGAGTTCTCGTACTGCATTTTGTGTGGGCTTGGATTTCATCTCACCTATTGCCCCAGGAGTTGGAAGATAAGATACAACAACAACTATGACGTCTTTCGGACTTTGTAATTTCATCGTTTTTGCTGCTTCCATAAACATAGCATTTTGAAAATCACCGATCGTACCACCGATCTCAACTATTGTTATATCTGATCCATTTTCTTTCGTTGCTTTTTGAAATCGATTTATAATCTCATCGCGTACATGAGGAATAGCTTCAACACATTTTCCACCATAGCCAAGCGCTCTTTCTCTATCAATAACTGCTTTGTACACCATACCTGAAGTCATATAATTTGCTTGAGAAATATCTTGGTTTAGAAATCTTTCATAGTTTCCCATATCTTGATCAGTCTCTAAACCCTCTTTCATAACAAAAACTTCACCATGTTCCGTTGGGTTCATGGTGCCTGCATCGACGTTTAAATAAGGGTCAGCTTTTACGAGATTAACTTTGTAACCTTTAGTTTTTAATATAAGTCCTAGTGAGGACGTTGCTATGCCTTTTCCAACTCCAGACATAACTCCGCCGATCACGAATATATATTTAGATTTCATATTCCTTATTTTAGTATTTTGAAAATAAAAAACGAACTTGGCGAGTATTGATTTTAATGGTGGGATATATTAATTCAAGTTAAGTATTGCTATAATCTTATTCATGCAAATAACCTCAAATTCAAAAGTTAATAACGCTATAAAAATATTAGGATTATAAGAATTTAGAAATTAATTAATCTTTCTTGATGGGTAATTTTACTTTTATCACCCCGTTTACATTTTCACCCACTAAACTTCTTTCTTTAAGATAATTGATCACAAAACTCGGCAGCACTGGACCGTGAACAGATCGACTTCCCACCCCGACTACAATATGTAATATATGAATAGTTTTATGAGTTTTTAACCAGTCAAAAAGACTATCCAGCGCTCGTCTAGACTGAGACATGTTCATACCATGGAGGTCGATTTCATGAATAAGGGTCATTGTTGTGTAATATAGCATATCCATGTAATTTAAAACCTTTTGGTCCGTTATATAGAAGTACACCTTATTTTTATTATCAAATTAATCTAAATTAAACAATATATGAAATTTATCTACATAGTCAATGAATATATTAAGGTTGCATTTAAGTGTTTGAAGTATGTGTATAGTATTAACAAAAAAGGTACCGTATTTCGCCTCGGTGTTTTAATACTCTTCCCTGTTTTGAGTAATGTTATAAATATTATCAATGCTCGCCTCGCCAATAGTATGCAACAGTCATATGGAACAGGTGTAATGAAGTACATATTACCAATATTTGGATTTTTAATAGTGTTCACATTTTTAGAATCTTTTTTTAGTTTTTTGAGTAATAAGCTCTCTATCTCGATGCAGAGAAAATTAAACGATCAAGTTTTTACAGACCAACTTAGTAAAAAGAAAGATTTTACCATTCCTTTTATTGATTCGAGTGATTATGAAGAATTGAGACAAAGAATCGAAATTAATGGAGAAGGTCGTTATGCTCAAGTTGCTGTTACAAATAGTATCCCTGAATTCCTGAGCATTGTCGTAAACTTGATCTTTACTATTTATATTACTTATTCATATGATTGGAAATTTGCCACATTAATATTGCTGGCATCATTACCTGGATTTTATATTTCATTTACAAGAAGTTTTGTTATGCGAAAAAATTGGGAAAATCATTTGGATGATAATAAATATTACAGCATATACTCAGGAATGTTTATGAATTACCAATCACTTAAAGATGCTAAGAGTTCAAACAATACCAACATGTTTATAAAAAAATACAGAGATTGGAAAGATGGATTTACAAACAGTCAGATAAAAATACAAAATAAATATTCAAATCTAGTATTTCTCTCAGGTATGCTGATGACTTTCATTATTTTCACAATTCAATTCTTTGTTATCAAGGATGTTGTAGCCGGTGCCATGCTTATTGGTTCTGCAACACTTGTTATTGTTCAAGTTTCTAGACTAGAGAGCTATATTAGTAGATTGTCTTGGTTTTTACCTGAACAATACGAAAACGTAGTAACCTCAAAATATTTATTTCTACAAGCTGAAACAATAGAAAATACTGATAAGATCACAGGTTCAGAATTTTACACCGAAAACGATACGATAGAATTTAAAAATATAAATTTTAAGTACGAAGATACAAAGTTTACTTCATTACATAAACTGAATGATGAAATTGATAATATAGCGGTAAAATATTTTGGTCTTAAAAAACAAGATCAAATTATTAAAGAAAAAGATGGTTCTAATTTTAACTTGTATATTGATAACTTAGTTATTAATAAAGGAGAAAAAATAGCAATCGTTGGAAAAAACGGAAATGGTAAAACAACTTTCATACAACTCTTGTTAAATATATATCAACCAACTTCCGGTGAAATATTATTATTTGGTAATAACCTTAAAAATTTATCTCAAGAAACAATATTAAATAATTTTTCTGCATTATATCAAGATTATTCCCAACAATCACTAAAAACTCATGAATATATAGCTCTTTCTGAAAAAGGTGAAATAGACATGGATAAAATTAAATCATCTTCTAAAATCGCAACCGCAGATGAATTCATCGAAAAATGGGACAATCAATATACACAACAGCTAGGAGTATATATGAAAGGAGTTAAGCCTTCAAAAGGACAGTGGCAGAAACTAGCACTCGCTCGAACATTCTACAAAGACTCCCCTGTTATTATCCTCGATGAGCCAACGGCATCAATCGATGCAACATCCAGTAAAAAAATTTTTGAAAATCTGAAAGATATAGATAAGAGTAAGACACTTATTATCATCTCGCACAATATGACCGATATTGCAAAATTCGTAGACCGAATAATAATTTTTGACAAGGGGCGCATCGTTGGTGACGGTACACATAAGGAACTTCTCAAATCATCCCCTGTCTACAAGGACCTATATGAGAGTGAGAGTCGATAAAATCTATGCTAAAATATTCCAATGCTACATAAAATATTTCTTGACATTGAAACTCAAAACACATTCGCTATGGCAAACAGTAACGACCCGGTAGACTTGGACCTTTCTATCATGTGTACCTATGACACTAAAACTGGAAAATATGAAAGTTATGACCTAAACACAATCTCCACACTCTGGCCACATCTTGAAGCAACTGACATTATCGTAACATTCAATGGTGACCACTTTGACCTCCCTATCATGAATAAATATTATAATGGTGACTTAACAAAATTCCGTCATGTCGATCTTCTAAAAGAAGTACAGAAATCAATCGGTCGAAGAGTTGGACTCGATAACATCGCACAAGCAACACTTGGTGTTGGTAAAACTGGACATGGACTTGAGGCAATCACATGGTGGAAAAACGGCGAGATTGACAAAATCATCGAGTATTGTAAAGGTGATGTAAAAGTGACTAAAGAAGTCTACGAATATGCTATGAAAGAGAAAAAGCTTTTTTACACAGATGGAACCGAGAAAAAAGTAATACCGATCGAGATAAAAGATTGGGAGAAAAATACTGAGTTGGATGGAATGCTTACTTATTCCTTACCATTTTAAATCAGATATATATAAAAAAAATAAGTTATCCCTAACCAGGATGATTATTTTTTTTAGATATCTAAATACACCAAAACTATACAACACAAAAATAAAGTCATTCAAGGAAAGAATGATTTATTTTTCTGTTATATAGAGGTATAATACAGAGTATGGAAAACACACAAAACGAAACTACACATGCACATTCAACACCGCAAGTAGTAACAAACAAAAAAAACATTTCAAATTTTATAACACCAATTGCTATAGTGATAGCTGGTATCGTAATAGCCGCAGCCCTATATACACGAGGTGATCTACCTAGTAAAACAATAGGTAGTAATAAAAACGTGGTAAGTGATGCACTCTCAGGACCAAAGGCTGAGTTTACGGATATTAAAAGCACTGACCATATTAGAGGTAGTAAGGATGCTAAAGTTGTTATTATCGAATATTCTGATACTGAGTGCCCTTTTTGTAAGGTTTACCACGAGACTATGAAAAAAATATACGCAGAATTTGGTAAAGATAATCAAGTAGCATGGGTATACAGACATTTTCCTATTTCATATGGTGATAGACCACTTCATAAAAAATCTGCCAAAGAGGCTGAAGCAACAGAGTGTGCAGCAGAGCTTGGTGGAGCTGATATGTTCTGGAAATATACAGACGCGGTTTATGAGACCACAACATCAAATGACACACTTGATGCAAATGTATTACCTCAACTTGCTACGAAACTTGGATTAGATACTGCAAAATTTACAGCATGTCTCGACAGTGGCAAATATGCTGACAAAGTTAAAACTTCATATGATGAAGCCCTTAAGGCTGGTGCAAAAGGAACACCATATACTGTTATCAGATTTAAAGGTGAATTTATTCCTCTTGTAAATGATACTGGAGAAGGATTAGGTGCTCTTCCTTACGAAGTTGTAAATAAAATCGTGAATCAGCTTCTTAGTCAAAAATAATTTATAATTTAAAAATGGAAAAATATTTATCGATACGGGTTCAAACCACTCTATATATTTCCATTTTTTTTATTTCTTTACATCATGTATTTATATATCTTATAAATTCATCTACGCTCAAATATGTATTCGGATTAAAAACAAGTGAAGTGTTATCTATATATGGTATCGCTTCTCTTTTTGGTATCTGTACATATATGGTGGTCTTAAAAAGAGGAATTACAGATAATATTAAAAAACATCTTTATTTGGCAACAAGTATTGAAATCGTGTGTTTAACTCTCATGTACTATTTCTCTGTTTATCAAAATGTCTATATTTTTATTGGATTATTTTTAGTACATCAACTTATTACTCCATATATAATGTTTAATCTTGATTCTTTATTCGAAGCCTACACAAACATTAAAGACAGAGGGCGTTGTAGAGGAATTTATCTCACTGTTTGGAATATTCCATTTATTATCATCCCATTAATCATGAGTGCTCTAAGTGTAAATAAATTACCAATAGTGTATCTAATTTCAACAGCACTTTTATTTCCTTTTTTGTATTTGGTTTTTCGTTTCATCAAAAATCCAAGTCCATTAGATATTGATAATATAAAGAGTAAACATGAAACAGTATACAATATGCTCAAAGCGTTTTTTCAAGATGTATTGGATCGCAAAGCATTTATAACTCAATCCCTCCTCCATCTGTACTATGGATCATTAGCTATACTTTTACCAATATATCTTCACAGTGTCTTTTTATTTGATTGGAATAAAATAGGTTTAATTTTAGCAGCTATGACTGCCCCATTTGTACTTATACAAATACCTTTTGGAAATATGGAGGACAGAAACCATAACGAAAAAGGGTTATTTAAAATTGGAGTTTTTATAACTTTCGTATTTAGTGCTTTAGTTTTATTTGTTAATCCAAGTTGGGCAGAAAATACATCATTTCTGTTATTGTCACTATTCTTGTTCTTAAGTCATATCGGGTGCAGTTTGATAGAAATATCAACCGAAAGTATTTTTTATAAACATGTGACTGAGAGAGACCATACAGCTCTTTTGATGTTTCGTATGGCTCGTATACTACCCTACAGTTTAGGGATTATAGCCCTGTTGTTCGTAAGATAGGTTAACTAAACCTGAAAAGAAAAAAAGCTTATACTTTTTCGTATAAGCGGTTTTCTTAAGGGTTTTATTGGGGATGATTATTTTTTTGAGAGGGTTTTCCTTACCCCTTTAAACACACATTATAATCAACAATCGTTTTATTAAACTCTGCTATTATCACTCGTAAGGTATTCAAACGATCATTATATATAACAACTTTACTGTTATAATTATTTATATATTCCTTAGATATTGCAGGATCTGATTCTATAACACCGGCCATTTTTTGTAATTCTCTTTCTAAGACTTCAAGTTCAATTTTTTCAGCATCAATCTTTTTTTGTTCTACTTCATTAATTTCTGTACAAATTGGAAGAGGTTTAGCAAAATGTTGCACTGCCATCCACTGTCTTTGACTCTTATAATCTCCAATACCAACAGCAGCACCCATCTCAGTATATTTTGGATTTAAAATATTAGCTTTGTGGGTTGGACTGTTCATCCATGCTTGGACTAAAGTTTTATCAGTTTCAAATATTCCTAACGCTAAGTTTTCTCCAACTATTTGGAATTTATACCCCTCATCCTTTACTAAATCAGCAGCAGTCTTTCCTCCAGGTGAAGTATGTTCAAAATACTGATTTGTAAACATATCATCTGTTTTTTCGGAAGCAGACTTATTAAGTTTTAGGTTTTTTGTTAATGGCTTTAACCCAGCTTTTTGCCTTTCTATATTTGTATATAAAATAATTCCGTCAATACTAATCTTTGCTACAGTTTTTGGTCTATCGTTAGAAGTAGAGGTATAGGATTTAACTGTTGTTTTAGTTGTTGTAGCCAATCTTCCTGTAAAATCTTGGTCATTTATATGATTATATATATCATCTGGAGACACTTTTGTATCACTTGCTATAGATTTAAAAAATAATTTTGTAATCTCAATCTTATCCTGGAACCAAGGACTATTTTTATGCAAAAGAAATAATCCTAACATAATAAGTATCAGTATGACTATGTAACGGATTATTTTAAACATGTATATTAAATATATTCTTTTTTTAACTATTTAGCAATTAATACTAATTCTAAACACATAAACATCGGTATTTCCTTTCTTGCATCATCCTCTGCTTTCTGACGACCACCTTCCTCACTTTTTTTGTGTGAAATCCATTCTTCAATTCTAGAAATAGCAAAATTATGCTTATTAAAAATCTTTGAAAAAAATTGTAGCGGGTGATGAAATGATATAGTTTCTTCAGTTTTCTCTCCCATTGCTCTTCGACCTGGGTTCATATCTATCACGTATTTCTTGTCCGACATATAATTAAAGATCACTCTCCCTTGCTTATGAAGTGTGCTGTCAAACTTCCAATCACTCTCCTTCGGAATTCGAAAACTGGGATGATTAATCACAAACAAACAACGACCATTATTTTTAAGCACTCTGCCAATTTCTTTCATAACCGCATCAACATCGTTCATATTTTGTAGTGCCAAAACAGAATAGACTTTATTAATACTTTTATCTTTCAAATAAGTAAGATTTGAGGCATCAGCATGAACAAGTTTTATGTTTTTATTTAAAGAAAATTTATCTGCAGCAATTTTTAATAATTTGTCTGCAAGATCTATACCATCAATTTGAACTTGGGGATAATCTTCAAGTATTTTTTCGATGAAAAAACCTTGTCCGCAACCAAGATCAAGCAAATGATCACTATTTTTAATATTAAGCAATCTTAAAAGATTTGGTACAATAACCTTGTGTTGATAGTTATCTTCGTCTTTTAAATAATCATCATACCACTCAGTGACTCCCGACCAGCTTGTTGTCTTAGTTTGTGAATTATTTTGATAGGGGCTTTTTTGCTGAAACTTTTTTAACGGTTGTCTTTGAATGTCCTGGTGATAGGAGTTGGGTTTTCTTGGCTTCATCTTTTATTTTTTTCCAGTTTGATTTTAGTTCTTTTGTAATTTCAGTTATTTCTTCCATCGTCATACCTTTTATTTTTTGATACTTTGCAGCAAGGTCATCAACAATTTTTGTATAAGTTGCTTCATCTATATTTTTAATTTTTTCAACTTTTTCTAATAATTCTCCTTTCATTTTAAATGACCAACTTTTTAAATGTTTTAAGCTTTTTTTACCTTTTTCTGTATTGAATAAAAAATGTGCACCGAGCAATGCAGAAGCAAACAATCCTGTAATACCTACAGCTAGTGCAACATTATGGTTATTATCTTTTTGGTTTTTTGGTGTATTTTTCATATAGTTATATTATACCATATATTTACACATAAAAAGCAAGTCTATTTATAACTATTTTTTACCTCCCTTCTTCTTAACAAAAAATGAGATTATTGGAAGAATAACAGGTAATACCACTGGTGCCACTTTTTTAACGAAATTATTAGCTTTTACATCCTCGAGAATGACATCTCCCTGCTCGATTGCCTTTGCTATAAATATGTACAATTTTACAGCAGCGATCAGAAGTATCGATGTTAAGATAGTGAGAATGATAACAAAAATAGTTGTCACAAAGAAGAATATATTGGCGTTGTTGTTTATGAATTCCATAGGTTAAGTATATCGTTAAGGCTTCATTTAGTAAATATCATCATGTTTGTCCAAATCAATCATAATGACTAAAGTATATCAATTTTCCTCTTTAAACAAAATCCTTAAATCAAACCTGGCTTTTATAGACTTAAATCCCTTAAGCTTTCCCTGCAAATTATGATTCAATAAGGAAATATCGAATGGATTAATAATAAACTTATCTAAAGCTATGTCTATTTTTAGCTTTAAATTATTATTGAGTTTTTTATATTTTTTGTTAAAATTATCCGTTGTGAATATCTCCATTGATTATTAAGCTCTTAAAAACTTTATTAATTCCTTGCTGTTGTTAAATTTTTTTGATCGAGGACTATTTTTGTATGCATCCAATATTTCCTCTTCCTCTTTATTGGAGTATATGAAGTAATTATCATCAGTTACAGAAAATGGTATACCTCCAACAAGATTTACCTTATTTAAAAATATACGAAATGCCGTAGGTAAATCTAAGCCCAATTTGTTGAGTGTTTTTTCTGCTTTGTTTTTTAACGCTGTATCTATACGTATTTGAACATTTGTTGTCATATCGATAGTATATGCAAAATGCATTGTTTTTGCAAACTCAGATGTTGTTTTTATTGTAATTATTTTATCCATCTCCATATTGTATAATAATACAAATGAAGTTCTTATGAAGAAACCATAAGGTTTTGTTGAAGTTTCTATAAAGAAAAGGCAAGTACTATTCCTCTATCACATCTTCGATAACCGCCGCCGCTGCAAGGTCGTCACCCTTCTCTCCATCTAGCAATAAAGGATTATCCGTTACTTTATTTAACTTTTTCGTAAGAACACTATTTCTCGTTATAGCCTGCTCAATCGTATTCCCTGCTTCTTGAATCTTCTTATGTGTTTTCTCAAGAATCAAACCAAAGTTGTTAAACTCTTTTTTGACTACCCCTAATATTTCCCATACTTCTGAAGATCTTTTTTGTATTGATAATGTTTTAAATCCCATTTGTAAACTATTTAATATAGCCTGAACTGTTGTTGGACCAGTTATAATCACATTGTATTCACGGCGCACAGACTCAAATAACCCTGGAATTCGTAATACTTCTGCATACAAACTTTCCACCGGCAAAAAGAGTAAACCAAAATCGGTTGTATATGGTGTATCGATATATTTATTTTTTATATCCTTTGCCTCAGCTTTAATTCTCATTTCTAAATTTTTTGAAAATGAAATCAAGTCTTCATTATTTTCTCGAGCTTCCATCAATCGTTGATAATCCTCCAGTGGGAACTTTGCATCGATAGGTAAAAATATATGTGTTATATCCTCACTATTTCCAGGTAATTTTATAGCATACTCTACATTATCAGCTGAACCTTTTTTAGTTTTAACATTTTTTGCATATTGATCAGGTGTAAATATTTCCTCAATCAAATTACCTAGCTGAACCTCACCCCATGTTCCTCGAGTCTTTACATTCGATAGGATCTTCTTAAGATCCCCAACACCGGCCGCCACTGTTTGCATTTCACCCAGTCCTTTGTGAACTTGATCAAGTCGATCTGACACCATTTTAAATGATTCCCCGAAACGTCTTTCAAGTGTAGCATGTAATTTCTCGTCCACTGTTTCTCTCATTTTCTCAAGCTTTTCTGAGTTATCTTTTTGTAAAATGTTTAAACGTCCCTCAACCACTTGAGTGATACTAGAAAAATTTGCATTAAGAGTTTTATCGAGTTCTTCTCGGATCTCTTTTTGGCCAGTATTGTTTTCTAGTCGAGAGCGCATCATTTCATCTTTGAGCTGAGCCTCCAATCTTTCAATACCAGAAAGATCAATATTTACAATATCTTCTTTTTTTACCAGTATAAAAATAATAAGACTTACAATAAGTATACTTTGAATAACTAATACGATTGTGATCATGATAATAAAATTATAAATCTTGACTATGAGTTACGTTGCTAACTAAGGACGATAAACCTGTCTCATTTTCTAAAGTATATTTCCCTTCTAAAGCTAAAGTATTCATTTCCAAACGATCGATAAATATTTTTTGTGTCATCTCGATATCTGTTTTTTTAGAAAATGCTTCTAAAACCGGATCTTGAAGTGCTCGAGAGTATGAATATGTAATCGGAAACTTATATGGGCCATGCTGCATTATTTTTGAAAGGTTTAAAGTTGATTCTGTAGGAGTTTGACCACCTGACAAAAATACTACACCACCAATGTTTTCTGGAACAGTTGAAAATAGGATGTGAGATGTGTCATTTGCAATTTCATCGTTCTCGGCTTTTACGATAGATTTCTTACCTGACAATACCATCGCTGTTTTTAAGATGACATTTTTAAGATCAACTCGGTATAACGCAAGATCGCCAAAAAGATGTGTCAGCACGGAAGACATTTTTTCACGACATTCATCTATTGTGTGGTCGCCGTCGTACATCACCTCAGGCTCAATAATAGGGACTATCCCTGCCTCTTGAGCTAGTGACGCATATATTGCGAGGTTTCGAAGATTAAGCTCTATAATCTCATCTGAAGAGACTTTCACATCAACTACAACTCTCCATTTGCAAAAACGTGCACCGAGATTAAAATATTCTTCAAATCTTACTCTTAAACTGTCGATTCCAATAGTTATTTTTTCATCTGGAAAATTAGGAAAATCGGTCAATCCTTCATCAACCTTGATACCAGGGATGATATTATGTTCTTCACAGTATTGAGCAAATGTTTTACCAGCCTCTATCTCTTGTCTAAAAGTCTCATCGTGAAATATCACTCCACTGATGTAGTTGTGTAAATCAGGAGTTGTGATCAAAGTTTTTCTAAATGCAAGACGATTTTCTACTGTTTGATCTATGGCAAGGGCCTCAAACCTTTTGTTTATGGACCCCACAGACTCATCTGCAGCAAGGATACCCTTGTCTTTGGCGAATAATTTTTGAATGGTATTTTGTAATATTTCAGATTTCATATGATTATTATGTCATATTTTAAAATTTTTTGATATTGAC
>JACMMR010000078.1 GCA_014378965.1 Candidatus Parcubacteria bacterium
CGATCCAATGCCTGAAGAGATTGCTTTAGAGATGGGGGTTGATATCGAAAAAGTTTATATGATAGAAAAGATTGATCAATCTACAGTATCTCTCGACACACCCGTAGATGATGAAGAAAAGTCTGTTTTTGCTGACTTTGTTGCTGATGATAAAGTGATGACACCAGATCAGGATGCATCAAAGAGAATTCTTCAAGATCAAGTACGAGAGATCTTAAATGATCTTAATGAGAAAGAAAGAGAAATCCTAATGCTTAGAAATGGAATGACTGATGGCGTACAGCATACTCTAGAGGAGGTGGGTAAGATGTTTGGAGTCACACGTGAGCGTATCAGACAGATCGAAGCAAAGGCGCACGAAAAAATAAGACAACACGATAAGGCAAATAGGTTGAAGGGGTATTAATAAGTTTAAAAATAGTTTATAATTATTTTTATGAAAATAATCCAATCTACATATTTTTTTACATTAAATATCTTACTACTTTATTCAATACTATTTTCACCCTCTTCTGTATTTGCTGCAGCCCCAGTTATATCATCGGTTGCTGCAGGAACTCCTGGTTCTGCTACCATAGTGGTAACATTTAATGTAAATCAAACAGCTACATCATCCATACGCTTTGGAACCACTACGAGTTATGGAAGTGATTCGGTTCCAGGTGCAACAAATTATTTAGGATACACTACACGACATTATGTGACCCTGAGAGGACTTACTCCATCGACTACATATCATTATCAAGTCCTTGCCAATACATCCGGCCAAATTTCAACATCAACCGATGCAATATTTACAACCGCAGCTCCATATATTGCAGCTACAGGTACCCCTCAATATATCTTACAATGGGGAAGCTATGGTGCTGGTAATGGACAGTTCAATGGTCCTATTGGAATTGCAGTTGATTCAGTAGGAAGTGTTTATGTTGCAGACGGGACCAATAACCATATTCAAAAGTTTACCTCGGATGGAACATATATTACTCAATGGGGCAGTTTAGGTACAAGCAACGGTCAATTTAATAATCCAACTGGAATATTTGTTGATTCTTCTGATAATGTATATGTTGCTGATCAAATTAATTACCGAATTCAAAAGTTTACCTCGGATGGAACATATATTATGAAGTTTGGAAGCCAAGGTAGTGGTAATGGACAATTTATATATCCAACGAGTGTTGTAGTTGATTCATTGGGAAATATTTATGTTAACGATCAACAGAATTACCGAATTCAAAAGTTTACCTCGGATGGAACATATGTTAGTCAGTGGGGAAGCCAAGGTAATGGGAATGGACAATTCAGTCAATCTTTCTTGATTGGTATTGATCCTTTGGATAATATTTATGTAGATGACCTTGCTAATTATCGGATTCTAAAGTTTACCTCGGATGGAACATATATTACTCAATGGGGCAGTTTGGGTACCGGCCCTGGTCAATTTGATCATATTGATACTGTTGCTGTGGACAATACTGGAAATGTATATGCTGTAAATAACAATGGTGACGATCGAGTTCAAAAATTTACCTCCGATGGAACATATATTACTCAATGGGGAAGTCATGGTTCAGGTGATGGGCAATTTAATTTTCCTATGGGTGCAGCATTTGATTCCTCCAATAATGTGTATATTGTAGATCAAGTAAATTATCGTATTCAAAAATTTCATTTTTCGGTTATAGACACAGTTGCTCCATCTTTAACCTCATTCATTTCAGTTCCAAGTGAGACATCTTCAAATATAACTTTTAATACAAATGAGTCTGCAACAGCAACTATATCATACGGACTAACATCTTTATATGGAGCTACAACATCTGCCGATACTTTATCAACTTCACATACTTTTGTACTCACAACCCTTTCTCCTTCTACAGCATATCATTATCAAATTACAGCGACAGATACTGCAGGCAATGTTTCAACCTCGAGTGATCAGACTTTCACCACAATCGCATTGCCTATAGTTGCCACACAGTCGGTATATTTACCTCGTGGCTCCTCAAGCTCTAATTCTAACTCAATTCCTCTTAGTCTGAGACCTCTAAATGAGACAGTAAACTCAATATATACTACAGCTCACTTATTTACTCAGACTTTATCACTTGGCATAAATGATACTGAAGTAAAAAAACTCCAGAAATATCTAAATTTAAAAGGTTTCATCGTTTCCAGAGTGGGTCCAGGTTCAATCGGAAATGAGACAGCTTTTTTTGGATCAGCAACAAGAGCCGCACTCGTAAGATTTCAGAATGCAAACCGTATCTATCCAGCAGTAGGTTTTTTTGGGCCGATAACTCGTGGGTTTATTACAAAAATGAAGTAAGTTGTTTTTGTGGATAACTATTGAAAGAGGACTTGCAATTTATTTCACCTAGTGCTATATTAAATGAGTGAAGGAGATATAGCAATATATCATCTTCACAACGAAAAGACACTCTTCGCAAGTTGAGTGTCTTTTCACGTATTTGTGTAAAAAGTTATCCACAATAGGGTACTTGCAATTAATTTTGTACATGCTATATTAATTGGACTGAGGGAGTTGAGCAATCAACACTCTCAGTACTCAAAAGAAACTTGTCGCAAGATAAGTTTCTTTTGACGTCAGGACCTCAGGGTCTAAAAGATTATTTAGAAATGATTATCAAAAGGGATCTCGTAAGGGATTCCTTTGACGTTTACGTATCTCTATGATATGGTTGATAGGTAGTCGTCTTTAAGCAATTAAAAACTTCTACAATATGTGTAGCGATAAGCAATTATTTAAACACATATCGAAAAACACCTCTGCTGAGGTGTTTTTCATTTATATAAAAGATTCATGATATAATGACCTACATGCAACAACAAAATGCAACACTTGGACTATTCCAAGAATCATACAAACGTCTCAACAAAGCCCAAAAACAGGCCGTAGACACGATAGAAGGACCAGTCCTGATTGTGGCAGGACCAGGGTCTGGTAAAACGGAGATATTATCGTTACGAGTAGCCAACATTTTATTACAAACCGATATCAGAGCTTCAAACATTCTTTGTCTTACTTTCACAGACTCGGCTACCCACAACATGAGAAGTCGTATTGAGAAGTATTTGAAAGAGGATGCCTATCGAGTAAATATTCATACATTTCACAATCTTTGTACCAGTATCATAAATAATTACCCAGAATATTTTTATGATGGAGCCATAGTACATCCAGCAGATGATGTAACCAAGATCAATATTTTAGAAACAATCTTAAAAGATTTGTCTCATGACTCAAAGATAAAATCATATCACCCCGAACAAGGTTTTCTTTTTCTTGGACCAATTCAAAATACGATCTCTCACCTTAAAAAAGCCGGTCTTACACCCGATGATTTGGAAATTATACTAACTGAAAATGATAAAGATTTAATTGTATTAAATGAGAGACTTTCACCTATCATGTCCGAACGTGTATCTGAATCAACATATGACAAATTTTGTATTGAATTTGAAAAATTATATAAAGAAAGAGGAAATAGATATATATTAAATTATCATTCACTTATAGATGCTTTATATTTAAATTTTAAAACAACCGTGCTCGAAAAAAAAGATTTTTCTGATTGGAAAAGTAAAAATACTGAAAAGAATAATAAGAGTGAAAACATTTTCAAAGATACACGAAGATCAGATACGTTACGAGAAATAAACGGGGTTTATAAAAAATATCAGGCTGAATTATATAAGCAAGGTTATCAAGATTTTGATGACATGATTTTGGATGTTTTAACTGTGCTTAAAAAAAATGAATCCTTACGCCTTAAAATTCAAGAACAATATCAATATGTACTGGTTGATGAGTTTCAGGATACAAATGATGCACAGATGCAAATTATTTATTCTTTAACGCACAATGATTTCAATGAAAACAAACCTAACATCATGGCAGTAGGTGATGATGATCAAGCTATTTATAAGTTCCAAGGAGCTGAGCTATCTAACATTCTCGAATTTACCAAAATGTATAATGAAGTAGAAGTTATTTCTTTAACTCAAAATTATCGTTCAAACTCCGAGATAGTTGATGCTTCACTATCTATGATTCGAAATAGTGAATTTCGTCTAGAAAAATTATTGGCAGGATTTGTAAAAGAATTAAAATCTGATCATAAATTTGCTGATAGAAACGTGTTAAAAAATAAAAATGCAATTGAGATAAAGGAATTTGATACCAAGCTTCATGAGTATTCATATGTGGCAGATAAGATACAAGAAATTACAAATAAAGGTATCGAAGCTGAGAAGATTGCTATCATAAGTCGAAATCATAAAGACCTCACTGCTATCATTCCGTATTTATCAAGTCGTGGTATTCCACTGCGTTATGAAAAAGATCAACATGTATTGAAACAAACTCATATTAAACAGATTGTAGACATTCTTCATTTTGCTAATAATACAATGCATGAAGATAAAGATTTTCTTTTGTCTAAGATTTTATCTTTTCCGTTTTGGAACATTACTAAGATTGATTTATGGACTTTATCACGTAAAGCATATATTGATAGAACGGATTGGCTGAGTACCGAAACGGATTCTATTGAGATTAATTCTGCCAAGGAAAAATTATTAGAATTAATAAAACTAGCAACTTTTGAAAATGCTGAGCATGTGATTGATTATATTTTAAATAAAACTGGATTTAGGGATTATTACTTTAATTCGGAAAAGTTCACACATGAAAAATCTGAGTATTTAGTTTTCTTGTCGAATCTTCGTGCATTTATTCAGGCAATTCGAGATTATAAACAAGGAAAAGAAATCAATATTTCGCATGTGATAGATTTCGTAAAAGTGTATGAAAATAATGATAATTTAAATCTATCAGACAAGAGTCCTTTTGTGAACGCTCGTAATGCAGTAAACCTCTTAACTGCTCATAAATCAAAAGGACTAGAGTTTGAAATAGTGTTTATACTTTCAGGAAATGAGTCTACCTGGGCCAATAAAAAAGCTAATACGACCTATCTCCCGAAAAACTTGCCGATAACACCTGCTGGTGATTCTGAGGATGACTGGTTACGATTGTTCTTTGTAACTTTAACTAGAGCCAAAGATCATATCTTCATCACAAACCATAGAGCTGACGATAAAGGAAAAGGAACTGATAGATTGAGGTTTTTAAATATGATGAATTCTGTTGAAGTTGAGGAAGGTACTGTTGAACACATAAATAGTACGGATATATTAGAATCTTCTGTTCTACTTGCCAATCAAAATATTCGTACTGATTTTATTGATAGTGAGAAAGCGTTGCTTGATTCTATTTTGGAAAATTTTTGTTTAGCAATCACTCACATCAATAATTATTTAAATATTCCGAAAGGCGGGCCAATGTCTTTTTTAGAAAATAATGTTCTGAGATTCCCACAAGCAAAAACCCCAAATGCAGGCTACGGATCTGCGATGCATGCTGTTTTAAATAAAAGCTTGATGTTCTTAAAGACTCAGAAAAAATTTCCAATCCTTGATGATGTGAAAAAATGGTTTATAGAATATTTACAGTTTGAACGATTGTCTCGTGCTGATTATAAAAACTTTTTAGCAAAGGGCTTATCAGCGCTTGATTTAATTTATAAAGAAAAGATTCTGACGATGAAAGAAAGTGATGTGTCAGAAATCGATTTTAAAAATGAAGGAGTGTTTCTTAGGGATAAAGACGAGGTAATATGTTTAACAGGTAAAATTGATATTTTACATTTTGAGAATAAGTCAGAAGTATATGTATCTGATTATAAAACTGGTAAATCTTTAAAGGATTGGGATAAAGGAAATAGTGAACAAGATAAAATTAAATTGCATTTTTATAAAAATCAATTGATTTTCTATAAAATTTTATTAAAGAATTCTAAAAATTTGAATCATTTGAAAGTATTGGGTGGAACTCTAGAGTTTATAGAAGGAAGTGATAGCTTAGTGAATCTAAACTTGGATATAACCGATCTTGATATTGAAAGATTAGAAAAAATTATTATTGGAGTGCACAGAAGGATTATGAACCATGACTTTACTGTACCAGATGAGTTAAAAGGGATGGGGGAGTTTGCGAGTATTGAGGCGTTTGAAGAAGTGATTCTGGGGTAGACAGATAGTAAACGGTGTGGTATTTTAGAAGAGTTATGAATACAGTACCCAATATATTTACTCCATGTCAAGTTAATCTTGGAATGGTTCGATTACTCCTTCAGAATCTTCACCAAAGTAACCGTTTTATGTTTTTTATCACAATTCCTCATCGTGTTGACGGAGTGGCAGTTGCTGATGATGAAAAAAAAGTCACTGTCTGGTTCGGCGATCATCACGATGTTATGTGTCTTCCTGATGGTGAGTTAAAAATGAATCTTAATACGGAATTCATCTCCGACACAGGAATTTTTGCTCAAGGATTTCAGGTTAAAGACCTTTTTGAAGTCATGAAAGACTTCCGTAAAAAATTCGAACCAATCAAAATGCCAAATATGGTTGTTTGGCATTTTTCGAAATTATAAATACAATAACCCTCAGCTTTACAGCGAGGGTTAGTTTTTTATATCCATGTTATGATTAATTAATATGATAACCTGGATTACCAACGTTGCAATCAACCATACGGTCCTAGTTTATTTGGCTATTTTTATAACGACAATCTTTGAAGGTCCTATCATTTCAGTTTTTTCAGGAATAATTTTAAAATTAGGATTCGTAAAACTTATACCTATCGTTGCAACAGTAATAATAGGTGATTTAATTGGAGACATTATCTGGTACGTTCTCGGTCATCATTTTGGTATCAGGTTTGTACATAAATATGGAAAATACTTTAACTTAGACGAAGGTCACATAAAAAAAGTTTCAAAAATTTTTAACCTTCATAAATATAAGATCCTTCTTGGATCAAAACTAACTTCTGGACTTGGGTTTGCACCAACTATATTATTCTTGGCAGGTCTGTCTAAAGTTCCATTTAAAAAATATTTTATGACAAATCTAGTAGGGCAAGTAATTTGGTCAAGCGTACTTTTATCTACTGGTTTTTTCTTTAGTCATTTGTATGGAACACTAAACAATACGTTTCAAAAAATTTCTCTTGTTTCATTTACTGTGATAGCATTGATTTTACTTGTACGATATATGACAAATAAACGTGATCAATTAAATGATTATTTAAAATAAACTTAATTAATTTTTTTCATAATTTCATCAAACCAAATCTTATATCCTTCATCATTTAAGTGTAACTTATCACTCGCATAATATTTACCATCAACATGAAGATCAATTAAGTTAACGTAAGATGATTCATAAATGCTTGTCTTTCTAATATAAATTTCTCTTACTTCTTTACTTCGGTATGTAAGAATAGGCGTGATGTACCATGGAAAGAATTTTGATTCTCCAATATTCCCTGAGTGCAAAATAACAACCTTACTACTTAAGGTTTTAGTTTTTTTTAATAATTTGTCAAGTTCAGTGTCAATTGTTTCTAAGTCTGTTAATCTGATAATATCATTGGCTCCAATTTGAATAACAATAATATCAAAATGCCCAGATACGTTTTTAATTCTTTCATTTAGTCCTGAAAGTTTTAAACCATTTTCTGAAATATTTATAACTTCAGCTTCAGGGTATTTAGATGAAAGTCGACCTGTTGTGGAGTATATATTGTTTGATGATCCTGTGCCCACAGCGGTACTATCACCAAGAACGAGTATTCTTTGCTTTGTGTTGGGATCTATCCTCTGAAAAGCCATAAATCCATTTTCAAGTTGTACAGTTTTTTGATATAACAAATACATTCGAATAATATCGTAGGTGAGTATGGTTATTATTATTAGTATTAAAATAAGAATCACTTTCATAGTATGTGAATTAATTATATTTTTGATTTTAAATATAGTATAGTACACTCAATTTTTTTTTAAAATTTAAGAAAAATCTCTTTTCGGATTCTGACTGTTTAAATGAATCTTGAATTATTTTTACCTTGTATTTATTTTATTTTAAAAATTTATCACGCACTACCTAAAATTTTTATCCTAATTCAAGTAAACCTTTATTTTTTTTATTAAATCTTCCATAACAATATCCGCTTTGACAAAATAATCAAATGTTTCTGTTTCTAAAACTTTTAATAAATCTACACTATTCATAGAGTTCGTAAGTATAATCACCCGAACTGTTTTACCCCATGGATCTTCACGTAATTTTTTAAGCATTTCAATACCGTTCATAACAGGCATATCAATGTCCAATAGAATTAAATCAGGGTGTTTTTTTAAAGCCGATTCTAACGCGACACTACCATTAGCTGCCTCTAAAACAGAAAAATTTTCATGAGATATTTTTTCCATTAAAGCATGTCGAAGGGAAGGCTCATCATCTACAACCATTATTGTTTTACTGTGTAAATTATTCATAGAAGTAGTATATCATATTTTTTGAAAGCATAAACTAGGGTTAAATTAACTACCGAAACGACTTAACACCGTCCGTATTGTCTTCAAAAAGATTTGAATCTCTAGCGCTATTGAGCGATTTTTAATATAATAGAAATCATACGATAATTTAAGTTTTGTCTCTTTGAGGTTTGAAGGAACGTAGTCTTGATTTATTTGTGCCCAGCCCGAAAGTCCTGGTTTAACTAGAGTTCGCATCATAAAGTAAGGCAAGTCACGACACAAATCATCGGCTATATGTTTAAACTCAGGTCTTGGTCCGATTAGAGAAAGATCCCCCTTAAGTACAGAAATAATTTGAGGCAACTCATCAATACGAGTTGGTTTTATAACAGATCCAACTTTTGAGACTGGATTGTCTTGAGACTTAGCGCCAAATTTTACACCTGCATCATCATGTAATCTATTTCTAATCTTGGGAATTTTAATAATCTTACCAAGCATACCAAGCCGAGGATTTTGAATAAAAAATTTACCAGGTCCTTCAAGCATCATAAAAAATTTAACAATCGGGAAAATAATAAAAGTTGGTAAAAGTATAAAACAAAACAACAAATCAAAAGTTTTTTTAAAAAATATATAGCCTGGCTTTGATGATTTTTGAATATATGTCAAAAACCAAAGTTCATCAATTTGTCCCAAAGGAATACGTTTCATGACTTGTTCAAAAAAATCTTTTAGTTCTACATATTTGCTTCCATAATAGAGACTTTCATATAAATACTCTTTGATTAATTTTATTTTAGAATGATCAGTATCAATAACAATCAAATTATCATCATCTTTAGGAATGTTAGTAAATTCTTTTTGAACATCATTTACAAACATTTTCTCGAGATCAACAGACTTAGCGAGTCTATAATATTTGTCAGTATTTTTCTTAAAATATTCAACTAAGTCACTATAATCCTCGCCGGTACCAAATATATAAACATTTTGAATTAGAGGTCTGTATCGAACAAATATATAACGCCATGCGCTTGTAAAAATGAAAGAAAAAGAGAAAAATAAAAATAGGTTAAAACGAGGGTTTATACTCAATCTACTAAAAAAGAAATAAAACAAGAGTACAGCAAAGACAAATACTATTGAGTGAACCATTAAAATACGGACTAGATTCACTTTATAGTCCTGGGCAACCCTGTCGTACAGACCTATGATGTAGTTTCCGACCAATAAAGCAAATATAACCACTGCAAATGGCCAAATATGCGTCTCATACGATAGGTTTCGTATAAATATCATCAAATAAAAGGAGGAATAAAAAAAGAATATATCTCCTAGAAACTGCATAATCTGTATAGGTTTTGACTTCTTCATGTTAAAGTAAGTATACTATGAGTATGAGAAAAATTCTATATTGTATTACGAAAGGAAATTTTGGAGGAGCTCAACGGTATGTCTATGATTTGGCGACGAATTTAAACAAAGTTGATTATGAAATTGTGGTTTTATGTGGTGAAGGGGAAGTCTTGCCAAAAAAACTTGAAGATTCACATATCAGAGTTGTCAGACTCAAGTCTATGAAAAGAGATATGAGTTTTTTAAATGAACTTAAATCTTTTATGGAATTGTATAAAATTTTTAAACAAGAGAAGCCTGATGTGATACATCTCAACAGTTCAAAAATGGGAGGATCGGGAGCATTTATCGGAAGACTGGCCGGAATAAAAAAAATAATTTTCACCGCACACGGGTTTGCGTTTAATGAAGAAAGATCTTTTATTTCAAAAAAAATTCTTTTATTTTTTCATTGGGTAACCATATTATTAACTGATACGACTATTATAGTTTCTGATAAGACAATGAAAGATATAGATTATTTACCTTTTATGAAAGATAAATTGGTCAAAATATATAATGGCATTGACACAGGTCTTGACTATTTTGATCAAGAAAAAGCTCGAAGTGAAATAGTTATTAGAGATAAAAATATTAATATAGAAAATAAAACTGTGCTTTTAAGTATTGGTGAGTTACATAAAAATAAGGGCTATGATTTATTTATCCCTGCTTTGAAGAAGCTGGAGAAGGATTTTGTGTATTTTATCATTGGAGATGGGGAAGAGAGAAATAATCTCTATAACCTAATAGAAAGTAATGGTTTAAGAAATAAAGTTTTTTTGTTAGGGAGAATAGAAAATGCCTATCAATACATAAAAGCAGCTGATATATTTGTTTTACCTTCAAGAACCGAGGCATTTCCATATGTATTGTTGGAGTCTGGGTTGGCTGGAGCTTGTGTGCTTGCATCAAATGTTGGAGGGATTTCTGAGGTGATTGAGGATGATTATAATGGGATACTGTTTGATGTGAATAATGAGGAGGATATGGTGCATAAGGTGAATATGCTTATGGAGAGTAGGGAGTTGAGGAAGACTTTTGGAAATAGAGTCCGGGATAAAGTGATGAAGCAGTTTTCTCTGGAGAGAATGGTGGATGGAACAGGTGGGGTGTATGGGGAATAAAAAAAACACTACAAGCGATTTTCATAATATTTTAACTTGTTGCCAGACTTGGAATCGAACCAAGATTAAAGGCTTCAAAGGCCTCGGTCCTACCTTTAGACGATCTGGCAATATGCAATATAATAGCATTTTTATTTTAAATTACAATGTAAAATGATATAATTCAGTTAATGAATAAAAACATATTAGTCATCGGTGGGGCAGGCTATATAGGATCATCATGTGTCAATGATCTTGTCAATAGTGGATATGAAGTTGTTGTATTAGATAATCTTTCAACTGGTCAGATGGAAAAAGTACACAAAAATGCCAGGATAACACATGGCAATATTCTTGACCTGCATTTTTTAGAACAAGTGTTTATAGAGGATGGTTTTGATACAGTTATCCATCTTGCAGCAAAAAAATCTGTTAACGAAAGCGAAGAAAATCCTGAACTCTATTTTCAAAACAACGTTGTTGGAACTTTGAATATTCTTTCAATGATGAGTAAGTACAATGTACCTAAAATTATTTTCTCATCCACAGCAGCAGTATATAAACCAAAAAACGTTGAGAATGCAATCTATACCGAAGACTCAGAAGTTGAACCAATAAATGTATATGGTCGAACTAAGTACATGTGTGAGCTTATGATTAAAGATTTTCAAAGACTTGGAAAAATAAAACAATATGTAATCTTTAGATATTTTAATGTTGCAGGAGATACTGGTTTAAAGTTTGTAGAAAAAAACGCACAAAATGTATTTCCATTATTATCTAACGCGATAGTAAATGGAACAGAATTTACAATCTTTGGTGATGACTATCTTACTGAGGACGGTACAGGTGTACGGGATTATATCCATATATCTGATTTGGCCAATGCCCATGTGCTAGCAGTTCAAGCTGACACATCCGCCGTTTACAATCTTGGTACAAAAATGGATATTCAGTAAAAGATTTAGTTAAAGCTTTTGAAGATATAACAGGTAATAAAATGAATGTAAAAATATCAAAAAGAAGAAAAGGTGATCCTGCAGTTGTTGTAGCCGATCCAGCACTTGTGCATCAAAATTTAAATTGGCAGGCAAAACATAATTTACATGATATGGTGTTATCAACACTTGATGCATTTGGCAGTAATACTGTATAATAAAAATCTATGAATAATAATCGTCAAGAACGTGGTTCAATAGCCCGTATAATCTCATTTATCGTCTTAATCGGTATTATTCCAGCTTGGTTTTTTTATCTTGGAGTTCAATTTACCAAGACTTTGACTATCGTTAGTAGTAACCATGAGATGACAAATGAATACTTAAAAAAATAGGAAAAGCTTAAAAAAGTGTGTTATTATAACTAAATGAATCTTCCAGAAAAGTACAAAAAACCTTATGAATCAAAGGATGTTGAGTCTATTATATATGAAAAAGAGATGAATTCTGGTCTTTTTAACCCTGACATGTTAGTTCAAAAATTTCCAAATAAATATGCAGAATCTGCGACTTGGACATCTATAACTCCACCACCTAATGCTAATGGACGTTTGCACGCAGGTCATGCACTTGATGTGACCTTAAAAGATATTATTGGTCGTTTTAAGCGTATGCAAGGGTTTCAAGTTTTACTTTTACCTGGATCAGATCATGCGGGTTTTGAAACACAAGTTGTGTATGAAAAGAAATTAGAAAAAGAGGGGAGAAGTAGATTTGGTATGGACAGGGAACAATTGTATAAAGAGATTTATGATTTTACGATTGCAAACAAAGATACAGTTACGAGCGAAATAAAAAGAATTGGTGCTTCATATGACTGGAGTCGAGACACTTTTACTCTTGATGAGAAAATTGTGTCCGGTGTAAAAAACACATTTATCAAAATGCATGAAGACAGACTTATTTATCGAGGAAAGAGAGATTGTAATTGGTGTTCAAAACATCAAACATCGCTTTCGGATGTTGAAACAGAAAAAAAAGAAGTTGTTACAACATTTTATACGTTTAAGTTAGGAGATTTTAATATTGCAACATCTAGACCGGAAACAAAGATTACTGATAAATATGTTGTTGTTCACCCAACAGATGCTCGATTCGCAAAATATAACCACGGAGACACATTTGAAGCAGAATGGGTGTTAGGAATAAGTACGTTTACTGTTATCAAAGATGATTCTATCGATCCTGAATTTGGAACGGGAGCGATGACTATTACACCATGGCACTCTGGAATCGACTTTCAAATAGCAAAAAAACATGGACTTGATATGGTTCAACTTATCGATGATTATGGAAAATTTACAGATTTAGCAGGAGAATTAAAAGGCTTGAAAGCTACAACTTTAGGACGAGAAAAAGTAGTTGAAATTTTAACTGAAAAAGGTTTACTTGTAGGGAAAGATGAAAAGTATAAAACGATAGTTCCAGTTTGCTACAAATGCGAAACTCCAATCGAACCCCAACTTAAAGATCAGTGGTTTGTTAAAATGGAATCGCTAGCAGAAACGGCACTTCAAGCATCACAAGACGGAAAGTTAAACTTCATTTCTGATCAATATAGAAAAACATATGAACATTGGATGAAAAATCCAATTGATTGGAATATTTCACGTCAGATTGTGTGGGGAATCCAGATCCCTGCTTGGTTCAAAAATAAAGGAATAGATAGTGAAGAATTTTATATCGGTAATGCAAAACCTGAAGGTGATGATTGGATACAAGAGACTGATACATTTGATACATGGTTCTCATCCGGTCAATGGCCAGTTGCAACTTTGGGTTTCACTGACAGTGAAGACTTCAAAAGATTTTATCCAACTCAACTCATGGAAACAGGAAGAGATTTAATCTTTAAATGGATACCACGTATGGTTATATTTGGTCTTTATTTGGCTCGTGAAGTGCCGTTTAAGGATATATACCTACATGGAATGGTCCTTGATCCTAAAGGTCAAAAGATGAGTAAATCTAAAGGAAATGTTATGTCACCAATTGACCTTGCTGATGAATTTGGTATGGATGCTTTACGTATGGCATTGGTTGTTGGAAGTGCACCAGGAAATGATTTATCATTAACAAATGAAAAGGTGAGGGCCTATAAAAAGTTTGTAAATAAATTATGGAATATTGCTCGGTTTGTTTTAGAAAATACAAACGAAGAAGATGATTCTGTTATTGATTTTGAAAATGTGCATGTGAAAAATTTTAAAAAAATAAAATATGAGATTACAAAAAACATAGAGAACTATCAATTACATTTAGCATCAGATGAAATGTATCATTATGTATGGCACGAATTTGCTGACACTGTTATTGAAGAGTTTAAAAAAGATATGATTCCTGAAAACAAAAAAGTGTTGAGATATTTGTTTAAGCAGATTTTAATTATTGCACATCCATTCATACCGTTTGTGACAGAAGAGATCTGGAGTGACTTTGAAGTAAAAAATCTGTTGTTGGTTGAAGATTGGGAATAAAAAAACTCCGAACTCGATTGAGTCGAAGTTTTTTGATTTTAGGATCGAAATACTTTATGGTAAAACTGTTAGGATTGCGTCCGAATCCCAGATCTTCAACGGTTCGATCATGTAAATCATTTTTTGTGCATCGTCGCCAAAGCGAAGAACATGAATATTCTCGTCAATGTCGATGAGGAAGGCACAGCCGGCCACATCTTCAGATCGAGTTGTTTGAAGTAAACAGTACTTAGATTCGAGCTTGGTGAAGTCAGCGAGTTTCCTAATCATTTCGCCGACATCTTTCGATGGTATCGCAGAGAGACGAGCAGAAATTTTCTTATTATTAAGATTACAGATGTTCATGGTTTTATAATTAAATTTTCAAGACACAAACAGTATATAACACATATGCAAAAAAACAACCCAAGACAGCGGGACCTGTCGGGTTTATGTTTTTATGATTGAATAGTAAGTTGCGGATCCCATGACTTCATGAGTACACACGACGATCTATTTATCCCATCGGGTTCAAAGGTTAGAACCAAAATTTTAGATTCTTCATGAACTCTGCACCTTACGAATGTAAATGTACGGTAGTCACGTCGATATGTCTTGAATCTGAAAATTTTAAAATTCCAAGTTTTTATGTGTGATTTTGAAGGCTCTCCAAGTGAAGTTCCTCCACAATCATAGACTTTGATAGTTACTCGAATAGCACGCTGTAAATTTTTCTTAAGGTTGATTTCTTTTGTATTCATTAGTCTTTGGATTAAGGTTTCGACATATCAATATTATAACATAAAAACCTTTATGTCAAATTTTATCTCATCTACAAAAACCATGATATAATCTAAACCAATGACGCAAGATCAAGCATTACATATCCTTAAAACTGGAGCATCAGTCTTTTTAACAGGAGAACCTGGGTCAGGAAAATCACATACTATTAAAAAGTATATAGATTTTCTTATTTCCAAAGGTATAACTCCATCAGTAACAGCTTCAACTGGCATTGCCGCCACACATATTGGTGGAATGACAATACATTCGTGGAGTGGACTTGGAATCAGATCTGAGCTATCTGTTTATGATTTAGAATCAATGCTTGAGAAAGAATACGTTGTAAAAAGAATATCTAAAGCCAAAGTCCTCATTATTGATGAGATTTCTATGCTTTCATCCAATACACTATATATGATTGAGCGAGTGTGTTCATATATCCGCCAAGATGAATCAAAATCATTTGGTGGTCTGCAGGTTATTTTTGTTGGAGATTTTTTTCAATTACCACCCATCATCAAAGCAACCGATCGAACCTCAACACTAGAAATGTTTGAAGAATCTCAACTTGCCTTTAACTCACCAGCATGGAAAAAAACAGATCCTGTTATTTGTTATCTTACAGAACAACATAGACAAAGTGATCCAGAATTTGTTTCAGTTTTGAAAAATATTAGAGAAAATAAAGTAACAACCGATGTTCATAACATTTTACAAAAAAGAATTTTAAAGAAAGATAAAATAGATATGGAGAAAGTGACCAAACTCTACTCCCACAATATACATGTTGATAAAGTAAATAATCTAGAACTTGGTCTTATAAGTGACAAGACTAAGATTTTTGAAATGACTAAAACTGGAAAAGATTTTATTGTTGATAATCTTGTTAAAAATTGTTTATCACCATACAAGCTAGAGCTTAAAAAAGGTGCAAAAGTAATGTGTACTAAAAATAATCCAGAAAAAGGGTTTGTAAATGGTTCTATTGGTGAAGTTGTTCGTTTTTCCAGTACAACAACATTTCCAATTATTCGTTTTATAAATGAGAAAGGATACACACGAGAAGTTGAAATCGAACCGATGGAATGGTCAATCGATGACGGTGGACGAAAAGTTGCCACCATCAAGCAAATTCCATTACGCTTAGCTTGGGCGATGACTATTCACAAGTCTCAAGGTATGTCACTTGATGAAGCAATGATGGACATATCTCAAGTATTTGAATATGGACAAGGTTATGTAGCCCTATCACGCGTACGAACATTAAAAGGATTATATCTAATTGGCTATAACGAAATGTCTTTAAAAGTCCATCCTGAGGTATTAGAAAAAGATGTTCTTTTTAAAGAAAGATCTGAGGAAGTAGATTATGAATTTAATAAATTTGTCCGATCTGAATTATATAAAATTCAAGATAATTATATTGCTTCAATAGCACCAACCGGAAACGAACCAAAAGAAAAATCAAATTATTTTATGTATAAAAAAGGCTTTAAAAAAAGTTCTGGCTTCGTCAAAAAATCAACAAAAAATAAAACAAAAAGTTATGATGTGGATAGTGACATTGATTATGGTTTCGAAGAGGTGATATACTAATAGGATATGGCAAAAGGTGAATTTAGAGACAACAAAAATAAAAATAAAAAAAAACCTAAAAAAGACGCTAAGCCGAAAGCTTAGTACCTTTGATTGTTACTATAAAAGTTTTAAATTCAAATTGGATTTCTCCAGCTTTTTTGATTTGTCTTTAAAACATTTATTTTTTATATATATTCTTATTTAAATATAGTATAATAATCTCATCATGGAAAAAGAAAAGGAATTCCTATTAAAGGAAATAAAAGCTAGTGAAGATTATTTAAGAAAACTAGGCCCCGGAATCATTACAGGAGCTTCTGATGATGACCCATCTGGTATAGCAACGTATTCACAAACAGGTGCTCAATATGGTACAGGATTACTTTGGATGGCTGCTTGGACATTTCCTCTGATGGCTATGATCCAAGAGATGTGTGCACGTATTGCTCTTGTTACAGGTCAAGGATTGGCAGCAAATATAAAAACAACATATTCGCGAAAAGTTTTATATGTCTGTACTCTTTTACTTTTTATTGCGAACACACTAAATATAGGAGCTGACTTGGGAGCTATGGCAAAAGCTTTACAGTTACTTTACCCAACGGGATCTTTTGTTTTTCTAGTAATTTTTATTGGATTGCTTTCATTGTTTTTAGAAATAATTATTCCATATAAAGAATATGCAAAATATTTAAAATGGCTAGTAATAAGTTTATTTTCATATGTAGCTACCGGTTTAATAATACATATGGATTGGGTAAACTTATTTTACAACGGAATAATTCCACATATTGAATTTACAAAAACCCAATTATTACTAATAACTGCGATTCTCGGTACAACAATATCTCCATATCTTTTCTTTTGGCAAACTTCGCAAGAAGTTGAAGTGCAAATTTCTGAAGGTAAAATAACCCCGGAGTCACGGTTAGGTACAAATAAAAATGAAATAAAAGAAATGAGACAAGATGTTTGGACTGGAATGTTTTTATCTAACTTAGTTATGTTTTTTATAATTGCTGTATGTGCCAATACTCTGTACATGAATGGAATAACTGATATTCAAACAGCATCTGACGCTGCTCGGGCTCTCACACCTTTTGCAGGAAAATTTGCGACACTCTTGTTTGCTTTAGGAATTGTAGGGACTGGTTTACTGGCAGTGCCTGTACTGGCTGGATCTACGGCCTATGCCATATCTGAAAGTATGAATTGGAATGAAGGGTTGTATCGAAAATTAAAAGAAGCACGAGCATTTTATGGAGTTATTATAGTGTCAATTGTTGTAGGTATTCTTATAAACTTTGTAGGAATAGATCCGATTAAAGCGTTAATATACTCAGCCATAGCTAATGGAATTATTGCTCCTGTGATTATTATTTGTATTGTTCACATATCATCAAGTCAAAAAATTATGGGTGAATTCAAAAATAAGAAAACTACAAACCTTGTAGGTTGGATTGTGGCAGGACTCATGAGTGTGACAGCTATAGCAACAATTGTGGCAATGTTTATATAAACCCTCAAGAAAAAACCGCTTATACGAAAAAGTATAAGCTCTTTTTCTTTCAGGTTTAGTAACAAGACAAATAAAAATTTGACCCCGCGAGCTTAGTAAGCCTGCGGGGTTTTGAATTGAGTATTTCAGATATCGTTTTTACTTTGCTTGTTATCAAATTTAAGTATTCGCCAAGAGCTAAAAGCTCCTGCAAACATAGACAGGCCTACTACTATATATAGGATTTGATTACCAAGTATGATTTGAATCATAGATGCAAGAAGTATCGACAAAGCAATAAGTACAGTTAAACGTAAGAAGAAAATATCCTTACCTATAACTTTGAGTTTTTTGGCTTTTACAGTACCCAAACAAAAAACGATTGATAGTAGTTGGAGTGAATTAACAAGATAATATATTACAAATGAAAAGACAATTATTAGTAGTATGTAAATCATTTTTTTAGTAATGTTCGTAAATATATAATATAACTTATAGAGATTTTTGTCAAGTTCGTATTTTTCAATAAAATAGGGGACTCCAGAACAAAACTAAAGGTATAGAATAACCATTTCAAAATTAGACAGGCC
>JACMMR010000079.1 GCA_014378965.1 Candidatus Parcubacteria bacterium
GAAAACACCCCTCGATGTAGATGTAGAAAATATACCAGTCAAGTTTGAACCATTTCCATAAAATGAAGTGGCACTAATAGTTCCAGTTGCAGTGATGTTTCCAGAGGTTTCGATTGTTAACCGTGTAATACCATTTGTTTTAAAACTCAATGCTTGGGTGTCATTTGTTCCAAGTATAAGTGTTGTTCCAAATGAATTACCATTTTGTACTAGTGCACTTCCACCTAGGGCACCAATTGCACTATTCCAAGATGTTGTTGATGCTACTGTTGGAATTGTATAACCAGATGTTAATGATAGTATTCCTGTACTTGTTCCATAATCCAAACCAGTTACCGTTTCAGATTGGAATGATGTAAGTTGAACATAACAATTCGAATCCATTGGGGTACAATTTGGATCTTGAATATTATCTGACGGGAGAAATGGTTGAGGAGGATTTGCAGCAAAAATTGTATGTGAAAGCACAATAAAAAATACCATCACTATGAGTTTTATATTTTCAAATATCTTCATTGCAATATAAACATAATTTTAACTTTTTTTGTAATAAAAAACAAACACTATACATTGTATAACTATATAATCAACTTACGTTTAATTATATAAATTATTAAACTTAAAATAATCAACGTTATGAGTAGTGAAAGACCATCAACTCTGACAGGAACACCGAAAAGATAAGATAAAAATGAAACAGGAACTGATTTTTTTAAAAAATTTGGAATAAAATTATATCCAAGAATCAATGCTTTGGGATTTTTATCAGTTTTTACGATTTCTTCTTTAATTGCATTATTTCTTTCTATTTCAACTGAACTCATTTTCACACATTCTCCATTAGTATCGACCTTCATATTTTTAGGAACTGAATATTGATTTCCTAAAAGATTTAAACAATAATCCGCTTCTTGAGGTAAACATTCTCCTCCATTTTCTACAAAACCTTCAGGTACTTTTGATTGTAAACCAAACAAATTTGGACAGAAATCTTTGTAAATTTCAATTGAAGCCGATGTCATTTTTGTTGGAACAAATTTTTCCTTGTTTTCTTTTGTTAATGTTATACATTGTCCAGCCCCATCTAATATCATCGTACTTGGTACTGTAAGTTGTGTTCCAGCGATATTTTTACAATAATCAATATTTAAAACACACAATCCTCCTTGATCTTTTATATAATTTGAAGGAACAGCATATTGAACTTCAGGAATATTTAAACACATATCTGACACTGATAAACTTGAAATATTATTTTGTGAAGTAGAACCCCCAGAAACTATATTTACTGGTAAGGGTCTTGAAGCAACAGGTCTCCAATCTGTTTTTACACAAGCTCCTGCAAAAGTACAGTCAAATTTTATCCATCCACCAAATGGTCCACCTGTCCATGCGAAGCCGATAAATTCACCATTAGAATTTATACGAACACTTTGTCCTGTTGGAGAAAAATTAATCCAACCTGCACCTTGTGACCAGGCTCTTCCTGATAAAATACCAGTTGAAGAATTGATTGTTACACCTTCAATTCCAGTCGGATCAAAATTAATCCATCCGATTTGATTTCCCCACGCCACACCATCAATACCATTTGTATCGTCTATTGTAACCGGTGTAGTACCTGTCGGAGCAAAGTTGATAACACCTGGAGTTGGAGTTATACAATCTACCGAGTGACAAATAAAAGCTGTTTTATTTCCCGACTCTATAGTTCCGGTTGAAACTGAAGCCTGTATAGCAAAGGGAGATAAAAATAAAAAAGATAAAATAAATATATGGCTAATTTTCATGTATTTATTTTATCATATTATAAAAAAATAATCAGTTGTGATAAAGTTATCGTGTATGAAAACCTTAAAAAAATACAGTCAATTCATAGTATCTCAGTCAATCCCAATAATCATTTCCGTGTGGTTCGTGTTAGATCAAAGCCTGACCCATACAGATTTAGTTAAAGCTTCTTTAGGATTTGCTATAGGCTCATTGATAAACATAGGACAATTTTGCAACATTTCTTATTTTATTTACCTCAAAAACAAAAAATTATGAGGTAATATACTAAAAAAGCTTGGACACTTCCCCATCCAAGTTTTTTTATTAATAGTCCACACGATAGAAGTTCAAATAGTCGGCATATTTGACATATATATTTGTTTATTGTATTGTTAATGAGCTATGAACAAAATCCAAAACTTCTTTTCAGCCACTTACGGACTTGGGTTACTCGTTATGATAATCTTTCTTGTCCTCGGTCTCATCTTCTACAAAAAGATAAAAGATGCTGTTACAATCGAGTTTGATAATACTCGACTCCAATAACATAAAAAAACCACAAAGAATCAGTACCCTTCAACGTGCAAACGTTGTTGGGTTTTTTTATTGATTGTATTTCCTTCTTAAATTTTTAGTACACATGTTTTGCTTTAGACAAAGCACTTCATAGGCCTACCTGCCATTAGAGTACGTGTTCTAGATAAATAACCGAGGACTGAAACAGAGCTTAAGGTAAAAATTACTTGAGTTCCTTTACAAAAGACTTGCCCACAGTTACCCCAATCACTGTTCCAATAATTGCTCCAGCAACAAATTCTGAAAACCAGTGTACTGAGAATGATACACCGATGCCAATATAAAATATGTACAGAAGTGAGAAAAATACCACTTTCTTATTTTCCACATGCAAACCCATTAATGCAAAAGCCATAGAAAATGCAATCGTAGTGTGAGATGACGGCCAACCCCAAAACACTCCGTGTCGCCAAAACCCAAATTGAAAACTATGACTTACATCGTTTATCAAATCAACTAAGTTTGGTTGTACCCTTCCGGTAAAAGCTTTGTACATCGAGGAAATTATAGATCCAAGTATAACAGCTTGAGCCAAACACCACCCAGAAATAGAGATTTTTTTACTGTTTTTTATTTTTCCTACTATGATCAAAGTTATTGGTAAAATAATCGGTACGATTGCTCCAATTACAATTGCTGGAAAAAATAAATAATCCAGATTGAGATTACGTACTGTTACAAAATATTCCCAATCGAGACCGGAATCTAAGATAATAAATGTTAATACAATTGCCGCAAGGTGAAAAAATATTTTCTTTCCTGTGAAGCTGTGAAGTATGTTTATTGGTAATGTTTTAAGAAAGTGATGCATTTATTTAATTATATCATTGAATGGGGTAATTTCTCTAATAAAACCAATTTTCCTTTTTTCTGTATGTGTTTTTATAATCCCATTGTAACTCTTTGTTTTTTTCATTCAAAATAGTTTAAGCGTATGGTGATACCTCAGCATGTTTTATTTCAATCTCTATAAAATTTTCATTTTTAATCAATCGTTCTTTACCGGATTTCTATTTTAAATATTCTTTTTGTGTAAATATTGTTCTCATAATTTCTTTTGTTTATATTGTTAATTGTAACAAAAGAAAGGTGTACCTGTGTCTACTAAAGAGGGTACATATCATGGTTACCCGACAGGGACTCGAACCCCAATTAACGGTTCCAGAAACCGTTGTCCTACCGTTAGACGATCGGGTATGAGAATTATTTATTCTCAGTGTGTATAGTATTCAAATCAGCTGTTGCTTGTTCTACAGCAACTGTA
>JACMMR010000080.1 GCA_014378965.1 Candidatus Parcubacteria bacterium
GTTTTTGACAGCAAACAAGCATTTGTTGGAACAATGAACTTAGACAACCTGAGTCTAAGGTATAACTATGAGAACGGTATTAAAATTTTAAATGCAGAATGTATCCAGGAACTTAATAATCATATACAAAATGACCTTTTACCTCAGTCTGTTAAACTTGATATGGGATCCTGGAACAGTAGAGGGTGGACTATGAAGATTGTTGAAAAGTTTGTGTGGATTATTAGACGGTTTTTATAGAGAAAGTAAACCGCAAGCCACAATTGCAGCAGTTTCAGCACGTAAAACGTAATCTCCCAGTCGTAAGGGTGTTGTTTTTTTTTCTCTAAACAAAGCTATTTCTTCGTTTGAATATCCCCCTTCTGGTCCTATAAATATTGATATTTTTTTATTAGAATTATCTTTGTTAAATTTATCATTATTATCTTCATCCAATGATCCGAAATAAATCGTATCAGAGTCATTTTGAGCTAATTCTATTGCAGATTTTAAATCATAAGTATCTTCCAACCTCATAAGTTTTATTCTTCCTGACTGCTCGATTGCCTCAATTATTATTTTATTCAATCTGTCGTAATTTAGTTTATTTTTTATTGTCCTACCGGAAATTACTGGTACTATTTTGGAAACCCCCAGTTCTGCAGCCTTTTCTATAACTAAATCAAAATTAGAATTTTTTATAATGGACATGTATAGAACAACCTCTCTATATTGACCTTTACAATTTTGAGCCTGTTCAGTATGTTTATTTAACCTAAAAGACATGTCCTTTTTATTCAGTGTTATGATTTCAACTTCTATTTCCCCAACCGTTTGATTAAATATATGAACTATTTGACCAGGCTTATATCTGAAAACATTTTTTAATTGATGAATCAGGTTTGTTTCGTGTGAAACGATGATATTTTGAGCCGATATTTCTATATGAGGTATATAAAATCGATGTATTTTCATATATTTACTATATCATAGATGATAATCTTGCATAGTCTGCTATAATAGTCTTTATGTTAATACCAACAGTAATAGAAAAAACTCCACAAGGAGAGAGAGCATATGATATATACTCTAGATTATTAAAAGATAATATTGTTTTTTTGAACGGTGAAGTTGATCATAACTCTGCAAATATAGTTATCGCACAATTACTATTTTTAGCATCAGAAGATCCTAAGAAAGAAATAAAACTTTACATAAACTCCCCTGGAGGGTCAGTTGTAGACGGAATGGCCATAATTGACACCATGAACCATATAAAAAATGATGTATCAACTATATGTGTCGGCATGGCAGCTTCAATGGGAGCTATGATTTTATCATTTGGAGCCAAAGGAAAAAGATTTGCGTTACCGAACTCAGAAGTTATGATCCATCAACCTTTAGGAGGACATGAAGGTCAAGCATCCGACCTTGAGATTAGGACAAGACGAATATTGGAAATAAAGCATACATTAGCTAAAATGATCTCAGAAAATACAGGCCAATCGTTGACCAAAGTTCAGAAAGATATGGATCGGGACTACTTCATGTCAGCCCAAGATGCTAAGAAATATGGTATTATTGACAAAGTTATATAGTTGTATTATGATATAAAACTATTGCAAAATATGGATTTTATATCTAAAATTAGTATATTACTCCGGTAATAAAGATTAATCATTATTATACATAACTTAAAATCAAAAATAAAAATATGAACAAAGCAGCATTAGTGGAAAAAATTCACGAATTATTAGGATCAACAAAGGTTCAAGCAGAGTCTGTAGTTGATACATTTGTGGATTCAATAATTGCAACACTAAAAAAAGGAGAAGAGGTTTCTATTGCAGGTCTAGGTATTTTCTCAGTTAAAAAAAGAGCAGCGAGAACTGCCAGAAACCCTAAAACAGGTGAAGCTGTTAAGGTTCCTGCAACCAATGTTCCAAAATTTCGTGCCGCAAAAGCACTAAAAGATTCAGTTAAATAATATTTAATTAGATTTTAAACCAAAACCACTAGTTTTTCGACTAGTGGTTTTGTTATTTTAAATATTTATTTATTGGTGCGGGATAAGAGAATCGAACTCTTGTCTACTGCTTGGAAGGCAGTCATTCTACCACTAAACCAATCCCGCTCTTTATTAATCTATGTTATAATAACAAATATAATGCTTATGCACAACCGTAATATAACTTACTCGGTCACACTCACATTAGTACTTTTATTTTCACTTTCGTATTTAAATAAAAAAGATACCTTTACTGTAAACAATATTTTAAGCGCTGGACTTCCAATAGCTACTGTTAATAGTGCACAACTACCTTTAATCCAAAATACAAAAAGTTCTCAGATTCAAAAAATAATATTTTCTCCTTCAAATTTAAAATCTTCACTAAACTACATAACTCAAAATAATGACACTTTAGACAGTTATCTTATAAATATATTTTGCATGGAAGCAGGAAGTAATTATGTAAAAGTAGCTAGTGGTAGTGGGGTTTTTTTATCTAGTCCCGATGACACAACTGGAATTATATTAACAAATGCCCATGTTGCAAGACACTTATTGGATGTAAATAAAAAATGTGTTGGCAGAACAGGTAGTCCAACCACAACAACACACACACTTACCTTAAGATATATACCGTATCATTGGTTAAATGACCATAATAAGTATGTGATCGGTGACCCTGATCAAAGCTCTACAGGTGAATATGATTTTGCAATTATCGAATCAACAAGAACTAAACCTATAAAAAAAGATGCGTCAAATATTTACACAGCACTTAAAACAAACCCAAAATTAAAAATATCAAATTATGATGAGAATAATTTCTTAAATAATATATATATTTATTCGTACCCTGCGCAAGTAGCACTCACAAAAAACATTTATAATCCGTTATATCAGAAGAAAGATATTGTAAAAGTATCTAGTGTCTATGCTAGTCCCAGTGAAAACATACAAGACAGTTTACTTGATGTGGTTGGGTCAAAAAACGTAGACCATGGATCTTCTGGAGGTATGGTCATATCGCAAGGCTCATCAAATGCAATTATTGGACTATCTAGTATTTTAATACAAAGTAATGCACCTCAAACAGTTAGAGTTGTAACGATAAATCATGTTTTATCAACTATAAAAAATGATTTAAAAATCATTAATAATGCTCAAACAGACAGTTTTCTGTCAATAATTCAAGATACACTCTTAAAAAAAGAAACGGATATGTCTGTTATACAGATCTTAAAAAATATAAAACTTACATCAGTACTGGAACAGTATACACGTGAAACTTTAAGAAAATTAAACATTATAAGATAGTGCTACCAGAATTTTATTAATTTGATAGTTTTTTTTGAATTTGTATCATCTTCTCAACTGAATCATTTACATTTAAAATATTTCTTTTCTCAAAAGAACATTTTAAACACTTGTGTACTAAATATTTATTGTTGTTGGTATATGACACATATATTGGCTCCATAAGCCCACCACAGCTGTTTAAACGGTCTCCAGGATCGATATCAACATGAATACTGTAAAGACACTCGGAACAATGATTTGTGTAACCATTACCTCTATTTTTAGAACTACAGTTTTCACAGTTAAAGTCTTCTTTATTCTTAATAAAAGACATATTGTCGGAGCGCTGGGATTCGAACCCAGAGTCACATCAGCCCAAGTGATGCATGTTAGCCGTTACACCACGCCCCGATTAGTATGATAATACCACAAAACAAAGCAAAAAGAAATCTAAAGCATTAGATTTACATCTTTAATATAGCTATATAAATCAAACTTGTCATTTTTATATCTCACCAAAGCTAAATCAAAATGTATTTCAGAATAGTTTAAAATATCGAATTTACTATCAATTTCTGCTTTTATGTTAAATAGATGCTTTCTTATACGCCTCCATTTATGAGTTATATTAAAATTATTTAAATCAAATTCGTATCTATTCCTAGTTTTAACTTCTATAACCCTTATATCTAGGGTATATTTAACAGTATTGTATTTATATACAACTATGTCTATTTCAGCATCTATACTTTTTACATTTTTCTTGAAAAGCTCGAAGCCATTTGTCTTTAATTTGTCTAATACAGCAACTTCTCCTTTAAAACCAATGCTTTTTTTATCTTTGTTGTTTAAATTATTCATGTCTCATATCTTACACAAAGACACATTAAATTCTCATAAAGAAATGATAAAGTTTCGATTAAGAAATAATAGAGACAGTATAAAGATCAATTAAGATAGGTATTTAGTTTGAATATAAGTCATGTTGTGATATGTCTTTTATACACATATACACATAGTTATCCACAATTTGACTTACATGAGAGAAAAAAGGATAAAAATATATATCAAAAAACTATTTAATATGGTGCGGAATAGGAGAATCGAACTCCTGTCTCATCCTTGGCAAGGACGTATTCTACCACTAAACCAATTCCGCAATAACCAAATCCATCTTGTGCACCCACCAGGATTCGAACCCAGAACAGCGGTTCCGAAGACCGATGTGATATCCATTTCACCATGAGTGCTTTTAATTTTACTTAAAAAGTATTATATTTCAAGTATAGAAACTAATATATCATACTTATGGATAAATCAACAACACTAAAAGACATACTAATACCCAATCAGATAACTACCTTGTTAACACTTTTACATGAAAATAATTATGAGGCGTATTTGGTTGGTGGTTGTATAAGGGACATATTGTTACATAAACAACCAAAAGATTGGGATATTACTACAAATGCAAATCCTGAACAAATACAAGTATTATTCCCCGATTCATTTTATGAAAATGATTACGGTACTGTGGGGGTGAAAACCGAAATTGGTGTAATTGAAGTTACACCATTTAGAAAAGAAGGATTATATTCTGATGGTCGGCGCCCTGATAGTATCGAATTTACAAACGATATTATCCTTGATCTATCAAGAAGAGATTTTACAATCAATGCTATAGCCTATAACCCATTACAAGACACACTAGTAGATCCATTTAACGGGGTTGGGGATATTAAAAATAAAATGATTAAATGTGTTGGTGAGGCAGATACGAGGTTTTCTGAGGATGGATTAAGAATTATGAGAATGCTAAGATTTGTAGCACAGTTAGATTTTTCTATAGAAAGTGAAACACTCGTGTCTGCAATGAATAACAGAAATATTTTGGAAAAAATAGCAAAAGAAAGAATCAAAGATGAATTTTGTAAAATACTTATGTCATCAGGCGCAATAAAAGCCTTTATTTATATGAGTAAAATTGATGTTTTACAATATATAACACCACATTTGAAGGATTCTGTCAATGTAACACAAAACGGAATGCATGCGTACGACGTGTTCGAGCATTTAATTAGAAGTATGCAGTGTGCTGTAGACAAAAATTACCCCTTAGAAATAAGGATCGCCGCCCTATTTCATGACATCGGCAAACCATCAACTCGATTGTATTCCAAAGACAAACATGATTATACATTTTACAATCATGAAGTAGTGGGTACAAAAATGACCAAAAAAATACTAAATGATTTGAAGTTTTCACATGAAACAATAGAAAAAGTTACAAAACTTGTAAGATGGCATATGTTTTTTTCAGATACCGAACAGATAACACATTCAGCAGTGAGACGAATGATTGCAAATGTTGGTCGTGAAAATATTTGGGACCTAATAAACTTAAGAATTTGTGATCGTGTAGGTACAGGCAGACCAAAAGAAGATCCGTACCGACTAAGAAAGTATATGTCTATGATTGAAGAAGTCATGTCTGATGCTACTGATGTTTCAATGCTTAAAATTGGAGGTAAAGAATTAATTGAAGTGTTTCACATGACACCTAGTCCACAGATTGGTAAGATATTAAACATATTACTTGATAAATGTATTGAAAAACCCGAATTAAACTCAAAAAATTCTCTATTACATTTAAGTGAGGAGTTATTAACACTTAAAGAAAGTGAATTAGAGGAATTGAGCAAGGCAGCCGTGTTACACGCGAAACATGATCAAGATGAAAGAGTAGGTAAAATTAAGTCTAAATATAGGGTTAGATAGTTTTCACGTGTAACATTTTATTTATACTATCGGCTTTTTGTGAAAGCTTTTGTGTATATTTTTTAAATGAGAGTCAGTAACATGTGTATATATCTGGGTTGTAGCAATATTTGCATGTCCCAACATTGCTTGTACTGAACGAATGTCGGCTCCATTTCGTAATAAATTAGTTGCAAAACTGTGTCTTAAAATATGAGGTGTTACTTTTTTTGAAATACCTGCAATTATTGAATATTTTTTTACAATTCTTTCGATAGTTCGAGGTGTCACGGGAAACAATTTATCATTTGTTATCTTTTTACCGTCTAATGATATTGCTAGATATTCTTTTACAGACATCATTGCATCATCGGTTATAAAGACCACTCTGACCTTATTTCCCTTTCCTCGTACAGAGATTTCATTCTGAGTAAGATCAATATCATTTGATAACGAACAAAGCTCCGAAACTCGAAGCCCTGTTGAAAATAAAAGCTCAATAATAGCAATATCTCTATATTTTTCTGGATTTTTTGAATTAATCTTTGATTTAGGGGCATTTAATAAAGCATTGAGCTCAAAATCAGTCATAAATGAAATATGTCTTTCAGGAATCTTGGCTAGATCAATTGTTTCTGGTGAAACAGCTGTGATTTCATTTTTTTGTAAAAATTTTAGGAATGATCTAATTGAAATTAGATAGTAATTTTGCGTCTTTTTACCAATGTATTCTTCTTGACTTTTATCAAAACCTGTTGTTTTTTTTCTGTTTAAAAACATTCGAAAGTCTCTTATATCCTGTCTTTTAATGTCTTTTATGTCTTTTATACCTTTACTGTATAAATATTTTTCAAAGAAGTATAAATACCTACTGTAGTTTTCTATAGTTTTTAAACTGCGTCCTTTTTCAATTTCTATATATTCAAGGAAGTTTCTTATACAGTCGTTAATGCTCATATTGTTAAATTATACCATTTTTTAATTAATTACATATTTTAACCACTTATAGTTAATTATTTGCGTAATTGTATTTGCATAATAGGCAATTGTATGCTAATATATGTTAATGATTTCTAAAACTAAAAAAGCAAAGGTAATAGCAAAAACTAAACTGCATGATAAAGATACAGGTTCTTCTGATGTTCAAGTTGGAATCTTGACTGAAAGGATTAATCAACTAGCAGACCATTTGAAAGTACATAAAAAAGATAATAGTTCGAGAAGGGGATTATTGAAAATGGTTTCAAAAAGACTATCTCATCTAAAATACATCAAAAAATCTGATACAGAGAGACATATCGCTTCAGTTAAGGTTTCAAAGTCTAAATAACAACTAAATATAACCTTACAATAAACATTTGAGGTTATTTTTAATTATCCACTTTTTAATATATAATTATAAGTATGGAAAATCTTAAACATAAAGGTCAGAGGGTGGGAATTTTTATTGATACACAAAACCTATATCATGGTGCAAAAAACCTATATAGATCAAAAGTTAATTTTCAAAATATCATAACGGACGTTTTGGCTGAAAGAAATTTAATACGTGCTGTTGCTTACGTAATCAACACAGACTCTGTGGAAGAACAAAACTTTTTTGATGCATTAGGAAAGATGGGAATTGAGACCAAAATTAAAGATATTCAAATTTTTAGCAGTGGATCTAAAAAAGCTGATTGGGATGTTGGTCTTGCTATAGATGCAATTCGTCTAGCACCAAAGCTTGATGTTGTTATTATAATTTCTGGTGACGGAGATTTTGTACATTTGGTACAATATTTACAAGGAACATTTGGGTGTAGGGTAGAGGCAGTCGCATTTGGCCAATCAGCTTCATCGATGCTAAAAGAATATGCTGATGAATTTATTGATTTATCAAATGACCCTTCTAGATACTTATTTTTTAACAATAAAATAAACACTAAGAGTCCAAGAAAGAGAAATCAAAAATAATAAAGAAAAAGAACATGAATGATAACAAAGAGTTTGAGAATAAAACAACTTCTATACACACGCTGGAAAGTGATCTGGCTTCAGCTGTAAGGGATGAGAACTATGGAAAGAATATTATAAAAATAGTTACAGATCAAAATAAAAAATTCACAATTCCAACGATTGTAGGAAATTCTGTCGTGTCTCGAAGAAATATTAAAGATATTTTCACAAAAAAAAATATGCTTATATTTTTTTTAACAATTATCTTATTAGGAGGTGGAGGGACAATCGCTTACATATTATATAAGGCTAAAAACATTCAAGTTGAGCAAAACGTTATACCTGCTGAAGCGACAACAACAAAGAATATCGTAAATAAACCACTTATTAAAAATAGTGATATTTTAAATCCTGAGATTATTCAATCAGCAGATTTTTCAAGTTTAAATAGGTTTGAAATTATAGCTGAAATTAATAAAATAAAAAACCTACTCGTAACAAAAAAAATAGCTCCTGGGAATAATATTTCTATCAACACTAATCTTAATGTCGTACAGTTTTTTGAAAAGATAAGATATTCTGGAAGTGAGTCCTTTTTACGTTCTTTAAATAATGAGTATTCATTTGGTCTATATTCAACAAAAGATGATAAATTTGAAACTTATTTATTAATTAAAGTAAACAATTTTGATCTCGCATTTAAATCTATTCTTGATTGGGAAAAATTTATTGCTATAGATTTAAAAGATATTTTTGTAGGAGATAATGAGGTAATAACAATGGAACAAACATCTACAACGACATCTTTAGAAAAAAAATATAGTAAAAAAAATACAGTTGGATTTGTGGATAAAATTTTAAAAAATTATGACATAAGAGAGTATATTAAGAACGAAGATAATACTGATATTATTTATGGTTTTATTAATAACAAGTATTTATTAATCACTTCCGGAGAATCTTCATTTATTGACATAAAAGACAGATTATTAAAGGAAAACATACCTCGTTAATTCTTTATACTTTCTTTACAAAAACTTTATGAATGATTTTGTATTATTGAGTAATGCAAAATAAACAAACATATAAAATATATACAACAAATCTATCTTCAGACACTTCTCAGCTCATTGAGATTGAAACAATTATTTTAAATGGTCTTTATAGATTTTCTATACTTGGTGTAAATCAAAAGAGTTCTTCTGATATAAAAGATAGAGTTTATTCTGCTTTACGATCTCAAAAATTAATGAATCTTAAGTCAGATAATAAAAAAATTACAGTTAATTTATTACCTACTAATATTGATAAAAAAACAAATATCTATGATTTAGGAATTGCATTAAGCTGTTTAGTTCACATGAATCAAATAGAATTAAATGAAAACATACTTGCTACTGGAGAACTGTCAATTGTTGGAAATTTAATTCCATCAAATTATATATTGAAATCTATATATCAAGCTATAGAAAATAATATAAAATGTATAATTTGTAGTCAAAATGATATAGAGATATTAAATATATACCCTAATAATCTTAATTATATAATTAATAAAAATAAACTCAAATTTATTGTTGCAAACAACTTAGGGGAACTAATTCAAAATATAAAGAACAATAGTTTTTATACATTTAAAAATAATAATGAAATAATAACTAAAGTCATTAGGAGGCACATAGATTTAAATAATGAGAATATATTTAAAATAATATTAGCAATTTGTACAAATAGAAATATATTTATAGAGAATAGAAAAGATTCATATATTAAAAAGTTTTTAAAAAATTTGATTTATTACACAAACAGATTAAACGATTTTGAGATACTAAATATATCAAATATTCTCAGTAAACCCGACCACTCCGTATTGGATATGTTTACATATCCAAAAATGTCTATAATTGACAGTCAGACCCAAAAAGATGACTTACTTTTAATAGTAAATGAAAGCCTGTTTGGTTTTAATTTAATTGAAAATTTTATTTCTATACCACAAGATATCTTGTATACTACAAAAAAACTACATAAATCAAGTATAATTTGCTTTTATAATTCGTGTCCTTGTGGAAACAGTAATAATTTATTTATCAGCATACAGGATGATAAATGCATATGTCTACAGAGGCATATTTTAAGATATAGACAAAAAATACTTGTATTAGAAAATGGTTTTTTTGATTTTTATATACAAAATATTAATAACGATATTTTAGAATACAAACAAGATGACTATGTATATATTAATGAAATAATAAGTAATTTTAGAAACCAAGTAAATAATATTAATCAAATTGAAGTGATGGATCAAATAAGCACTACTTTGAAAAATTACTATGAAAAAGCTGAGTTAGATATAATCATCAATCTGGCCAAAGATATTGCTATGCTTAAATATATACTGGACGAAACAAAAAAACCTATGGTACTTAAAGATACCATAGATTTAGCTGTTAAATTTCTTAAAAAGGGTTTCTAGATCCTCGGACTTCAAAGTGTAGATGGGGACCTGTAGATTGACCAGTATTACCTGATCTTGCAATCACTTCACCTTTACTAAGAGTTTGACCTTGGCTTACTGATATACTATCTAAATGAGCATAGAGTGTTTGCACACCGTTATTGTGCTTAATTACAATATAGTTACCATACCCTCCATTCCACCCATCACCATCACGTACAAGTGTCACCACACCATCAAGTGCTGAGTACACTTGTGTACCAACCGGTGCACCAAAATCAATTCCATTATGGCCATGTAAACCTTGTGTTTTGATAGCGCCACCACCAATAGGTTTTGCCATTGAACCCGTTTTAATATTTACAGTACTTGGTTTTATTGCAGAATCAGGATTTGTTATTACATTAACTGGAACTTTGGTTTTTAACTTCGCACCAGGAATAATAATACTTTCACCAATTACAAGCTTATTATCATTAGTTTTATTAAAATCTACAATATCTCTCTCTGTAACATTAAATTTAGTTGCTAATCCACTCACACTATCACCTGATTTGACCTTATAAGATATACCTGAAACTGGTAATATTACTAGTTTTTGACCAACCCGTATACCACTTTTTGAATTTAAATCATTTGCCCATAAAATTGTATCTACAGTAATGTTAAATTTAAAAGCTATTGAAGATAAAGTATCACCTACTAGAACTTCATATTCCTGAATATCTGCATCATTAGTATCGACTAATTGTACAATTTCATCACTCGAAGACACATCAACTGTAACTGGCACAATATCAATACCATATGACGATGATGAAGAAATATTAATATTTTGTATATTTTCAAGACTAATTGTGTTCAATAATACATTATCAACTGTTTCATTATAACCTTTAATTATAATGGTTTTTTCGTCTAATCGAAGAGCATTAACGGTTATTTTATCAATTTTTTGTTTTGAATTAATAAAACTTGTCTTTGTATTATCTAACACACCAGGAAGTAAATCATGTGTTGATCTGAGATTTTTATTTATATCAAAAATGTACGATCCTGCTATATTACTGCTTGAATCTGCTTTTATTGTGTGATTTACATTTACCTGCACGAAACCTGTTACCAACCCAGAGAAAATAAGAAAACTAACTAATGAATTTGAAGATTTGTATAAAATAGTTTTATCTTAAACGAATAAAATGATTTTTAGTCTATCTGAACACTTTTTTAAAAAGAGTGGACAGTAGGAACGAAAACTCAATGCACCAGTATATGGTAGCTTGAATATATATTGTAATCAAGTTCTTTTATGTGGTATAGTTTTATCAATATGGCAAGAGAATTATTTGAAAAAAAACATACTGAAGAAATAAAAAGTAATGATTTTTTGCCAGAAACTAATAAAACTCTTAATGATACAAATTTTGAAATACCGGATGATTTATTAATGGAATATCCTGTATATTTAGCAAACTTACACAAAAAAGGATATGACTTTGATGATTTTAGCATAGAAACATACCTCAAAAAATTACGTTTAGGAAAGATTCAAAGAGAAGTTGCATTAGAAAATGATCCTCAAAACAAAAAACTTAACACATCAATAAAAAAGATTGAAGATCTTCTGAGTATATATACAAAAAAAATTATTTTTAGTACTACAGAGCATGTTTTGGACAAATATCAATTATGTATAGATATAGCAAGTACAAAAAGTAATATGATTTTGTTACATTCATTGATTAACCAGTTATTTAAAGCTAAACAAGAAAGACTGGAGATATTGGGTATTATGAAATTAAGTGAAAATATAAATTATGATTTTATAAATGAAAATGGTGATACATTTGACAAAAAATTTATCACAGACTCGATATCAAAAATAGATAATTTGATAGCATACGGCAATGAGGAAGTTAATGAAAAACAATTATCCGAAAATAAACCAATCAACCACCCATCTATTACTCAAACTAATAAAAAAACTATGAATGAAAAACCAATAATTGAACCTGAAATATTTCTTCCAACACCACAACCAAAACCATCGCAAGTACCTGAATCAGTTCCATCTGTTCATAATGAAGCAATTACAGAGACTATAAAAGAGACAGAGGAAAAAATTAATGAATTTTTAAAAGTAATTCGTGCCAATAAGGTGAGTAAAACATCAAAAGGAAAGATGAGTAAATATATAGCTGTTAAAAAATTAGACTTAGGCAAACTTGCTGCAGAATTAAAAGATTTTAAAGATGATACTACAATTATAGCTCTACGTAACACATCGGAATCATTGGAAAAACTTCAAATTGAGTTGGAACAGACTGTAATCAAACAACGGGTTACAAAAGTTGTTGAGGAACAAAAACCAGAGACACCTGTGGTACCTTTAGCTACAATACTAGAAACCTCTCCTATTAAAACAACAGAGGAGTATACTCATAAATCACTTAGAAGTAAAATAGCTGAGTTTAAAACCAGATTACTGTTTGACAAAAATGGAGACAAAGAAAAAATTAATCATGAGGTGAAAGATTTTATTTTAACTCACAAAGAAAAAATTAGATTATTGATCCATGCTTTTGATAGTGCCAAAGTAACTGATCTGGTAAATTCTAAATACAAATCGGCTAAAGCTGACTTAGAGGGATTAGAAGATCTTGAAAAATCACTTGTTGAGAATGAAAAAAAGATTGTTGAACCTATTTTACAACCACCAATTGAAGAACTAAATAATTTATCTGAAGAAGAAGCTGTCGATGATTCAGTAGAAAATGATGGACTAGATCATTTACGTCAAATAAGAACAGAACCCGAAACCAAGCCAGAACCAGAAAAAGGTGAGCCTGTGGCTGAGGACGAAAAAGAAGTAGAAACTTTTACTACATATACAGAAGTAGTTCGTGCAATAGCAAATAATAACAAGCACGCAAGAACAGCATTTTTAAATCAACATACTGCCATGGTACATGATATGCAAGTTGAAATAGACAGTAGAGCAAAAAAAGGTGGAGCTGTGGCAGTAAATGAATTTATAACAAGACAGCAAGAAAATATTAATACACTGGTGGCTTTACTTATAGAAACTAGGGGGGAGAATCATGAGGAGAATAGTAGATTAATAATTACCCTACAAAGCGACGCAAAAAGACTTGAAATTAAAAGAATGGAAGAAAAA
>JACMMR010000012.1 GCA_014378965.1 Candidatus Parcubacteria bacterium
GGATACCACGTTAATCTCAAAGAAGGAGAAAAACCCCCTGAGAACATTGTTCGTAAACAGTCTGGACCGTTAGGTCTTGAAGATTGGCCAGATTTTTAACATCAAAACCGCCTCAACAAGAAGTCGCCTGAACGCACTATTGTTGAGGCGGCTTTTTATTTTACATATCAAAATACAGGTTCGAACATCCTCCCGTGCGCGGAGCATGTGAAAATACACCTATTTGTATGAGTATTTTTTATTACCTTATAGCGAGTTCGAACCTGTGATATAATTATGGCATGAATAATCATGAATCCACAGCAAGCTTTACACCTGACAAAGAAACTAGAGAGGCCTCAATCGATGTTGAAAGTGTCGAAGTAAAAACAGAGAACCATAACCACTCACCACAGGATACTGATTTAGAAGAAAGAAAAAAAGAACAGGCGCAAAAAGACTCTGAAGAAATCCGCGAGATCGAAAAAGATCTTGGAATCAATCAAAATAACCTAAGTCTGGAAGACTTAGACGCAAATGCAATAAGTCCCGGAGTCAAAAACTTTCTTCTTAAGCTAGGAAAAGAGAAAACGGTTCAGCTGTTAACCTCACTGAACGAGAAAGATATTGGTGTTCTTAAAACTTGGCTAGCCCTAGGGCCGAACGATGGGATGGGCGATATGGCACTTGCCAGTCTAAACACCTATAGATCAAGAATGGAAGGGCTTCCCGTTGAGCTAATAAACGCGGCCAAAGAAAGTTCTGACCCTGAAATGCAGCAAAGGGGTTTAGATGCTGAACAAGCTTTTACGGAGTGGACAAAAGGTTTATAATATTTTCATTTGCATATACAGGTTCGAACATCCTCCCATGCGCGGAGCATAAAATACCTCCCAATCAACATAACAATCAACCCCACAATCTGATCCTTATCTTTCGGATCACTCTCTGCAACAAGTAGCGTCAATACAGTCAAAGCCTCAGGTGTTATTCTACTAGTATTTAAAATCTTAGCTTTTTTCAAAAACCACACAAATGAAAATGCACCACTTCTCTTATTGCCATCAGAAAACGGATGATTTTTTACAATAAAATATAAAAGATGAGCGGCTTTTTCTTCTACGCTTTCATACACCGATTTGCCTCCAAGGGATTGAAATACATTTCCAACTATTCCCTCTATATTTTTAGTCTATCGTTCGTTCGCAAAAAGATCAGTTGCTTCACCCTTTTTAAGCAGTTCTTCCTTCAATTCTAATATTGCATTATTCAACTCTACCCCATTTAATTTAACCTGCTTTTTAGTAAGACTATTTTTAGAAAATTCAGACTTATCATATGCATCAAGTGAAAACCAGGTGTTGGCAAAAAGCTTCACAAGTTCAAGAGTATCTTGATTGGTAATAGCATTATTAACAGGCAGTAACTTTTTAACATTTTCAACTGCAGTCAAAAAAGCCTGATAATTTTTACTAATCCGATTTGGGTTTATGGTGTAACCATCCAACACATGAGATTGAAGAGTTTTCGTTGCCCACTGACGGAACTTTGTAGCCTGTTTGGAGTTAACACGGTATCCGACTGAAATAACTGCGTCTAGATTATAATACTGAACTTTATAGGTTTTATTGTCATCTGCAGTATGTTCCAAAATGGAACATACTAATTTTTCGTTAAGTTCCTTAGATTCAAATATATTTTTGAGATGTTTAGTAATAGCAGGACGTTTTACATCAAATAATAAAGCAATATCTGCCTGAGTAGCCCACAAGGTTTCCTTATCAGTATCAATACGAAAATCAATATTACCTTTTGAGTCTTTGTAAATTGCAATTTCTTTATTCTTTTTTGTAAGTTTAATTTTAATCATCATTTAATTATATAATTGAGGTCAAGTTTGATATTAAAAGTTAAATTATATAATGTGTCTAGTTCGGTAAAAAGGTAACTCGGGGAGCCTTAGCGTGTGTTGACAAATATGTAAAAAGTGTTACTGTACTAAGTAGCACTTTTGCTTTTTACAACCCCAAACACTACCACCAATGATTGACTATATGAGCTTAACATGGACTGGGATTCGTGACTTACCCTCTGAAGAAATGAGGAGGAAGATCGAAGGAGCCGCAACTGGCGTCATACTTTCGCACACAACAGGTAGACTCTCCCCTGCGGAGAACGGTCGAACAAAGGAAATCATATCCGAAAGACAGTTTGACCCAAATGACTTCGATGACCTTTCGGACAAAGATTCATTCAGGAAAAAGAATGTCAAGGATCTAATCTTCGATATGATCTTTGAAGGCGAGCCTAATTACATTCTCGAGGTATTCCATGTCTGGAGCAGCTCAATTGAAGTTCAAGGTGACAAGAAACGTCACACTGATACAGGTAAGTATTATGAAGTGGTTATAACCCAGCTCGTAGAAGCAAACCTTGAGTAAAAACAAGTAAACCAACTGCCCCAATGTCGAAAGACGGCGGGCTTTACTTTTATATCAACAAGGTTCTAACATCGTCACCACAAGGGTAATTCTATTTTGATAAATCAAAATATGTCGCACATGCTCGGACCACAGAGATCTTATGTATGTTTTTTGTATACTTCTAAATTAATTACATTCAAAAATTGTGCTATAATATTAAAAATATGGAAGAATTAAAAAAAGGTGGTCTTATTAATCTACGATTAAGAGAGATGATGCCAAAAC
>JACMMR010000013.1 GCA_014378965.1 Candidatus Parcubacteria bacterium
AAAAGGAATAGTTGAGAATTTTTTATTTGGATACAATCCTTTTATTAAAGAGATAAACATTTTCTCTGTATATTGTAAAATAGTTTCCTGATCGATAAATGACATCTCAAAATCAAGCTGTGTAAACTCAGGCTGTCTATCACCTCTTTGATCTTCATCACGCATACAACGAGCAATTTGAAAATATCTTTCAAATCCAGCTACCATTAAAAGTTGTTTGAATTGTTGCGGGGACTGAGGCAGTGCATAGAAAGTACCATTATGAAGACGGGATGGAACCAAAAACTCTCTCGAACCTTCTGGTGTTCCTTTCATAAGAATAGGAGTCTCTATTTCAACAAAACCATCAGCTCGCATATAATTTCTAAAAAAAGCAACAATCTTGTCCCGCATAATAATGTTGTCATGTACTCTTTTACCTCGAAGATCTAAATATCTATACTTTAAACGTACTTCTTCATTAACGTCTGACGAATCATGAATATTGTAAGGTGGAGTTTCAGATTCGTTAATAATTGTTAATTCATTAATTTCCATCTCAATATCACCATTAAACACATTCTCTAATACATTTTTATCAGGTCTTTTATTAATTAAGCCTTTGGCTTTTATTACAAATTCATCACGACATTTTTTTGCGACCTCAAGAGCTTCGGTTTTATTTGGCAAAACAACAGCTTGTACTAATCCGTCCTTATCACGTATTTCAAAGAAAATCATTTTTCCTTGATCACGTCGAACATGAATCCAACCAAAGATTTCTATTTCTTCTCCCAAATGATCTTTCAGACTGCTCGTAAAAATTCTGTTTGTGTATAAATTCTGTTGTGACATTGTGTATTATTGTGTTATTTCTATATTATCTTGACCGTTGTCCGCGTTTAAAGACGGGGTTTTGCCCGTAAAAGCATTTTTAAGTTTTTCCAATGAACTATCTGGTGTTCTTGCATTTTCCGACCTTGATATCTTATATGTTTCCAAGATCTTTGGTAAAGATATCATATACCATAACACAAATACGATAAAAGTTACAGTTGAGGCAAAAGTAAACGCGAATATTTTTCTATGAATTTCTGACTTACCACGAAGACGATGTACATGATGTTTGGCGTGTCTATGAATCTTATGATGCAAAAGTTCGCGACGATATTTATTAGTATTCATTGTATTTATTATATACCACTATGATTTAATAATATAGAGTTTTTGATCCATTCCTTCTAACTCTTTTTTCTTAATTGTTAACTTGTCTATCACGTCGGTTTTATCTGATCCTGTTTCCTTAATGAAATCTTCCAAACATTTGTCTGTTGGATTCATGAATCCCATAGGAATTACAATTTTACAATCTACATCTTTCAGAAATGCAGCAGCTTCTTTTGCTGTAAACCGACCCTCACCGGATATTGGAATGAAAATAATGTCAATGTCCCCGTCAATAAATACTTTCTTGTCAATTTTACCCATTGCTCCAAGAAAAAGAATTCTCATACCATCAAGTTCAAAGGTATAGTATGTTGTGCCTGAAGCGTGGTTAATTTCTTCATAGTTTGTATACGCTTCGTAGCCTTTTATAAAAATGTTTTTTATCTCGTATTCCCCTGGTCCTTTAATGATGTGTGGGACTTTATTTCCGTAAAATAAGTCCTCACCCGAACTCATGTCTTCATGAAGAGTTGTTTGTAGGACAACGTCTGCTCCGAATTTGGTGCCTTTAAACGGGTCCAAGGCCAAGGTGGTATCCCCTACTTGGAGTTTAGTAAATTGATTGCCGTAGAAGTTTATTATCATGTTGGGTATTGTAGCATGACGAGGGGGTCGGGGCAAAAAAATTTATAATTGTCAAAAAATTTATTATAATTCAACTAATTTAGAATTATATTGTTTATTATTTCTTAAAATTTATTTAATGTGGGTAAAGCTAAAATCATTATGTGAATCTAATCAGTTCACAATTTAATTTAAAGATTATCAACAAAAAATTATGAAAAATATCGCATCTTTGCCTTGGAATGATTAAATCTGTATTATTTACAGAATGAATCAAATCCAATCTACAGAGTCAAATCGCATAAAGTTTATATTGTCATATGCCAATATGTTTACTTTGTGCTTTTCTGTATTGTATTCAATTTTACTTTTGTGGGGACATGTCAATAAAATAAATCTTCAGACCGATAGAAGTCTATTTCCTATTTTTTTATCTTTTCTTATTCCTTTGCTATTTTTAACATCATATATACTTAATTTAAGAAATAACTTTAATATTTCGAAAATCATACTCATCGTTACGATTTTAACATTAAATTTTATTGCTGGATTATGGTGGGGATTTGACCTCCCTTCTATTATCATTTCCTATCTATTTTGTATTGTTATTATTTCCCTTACTTCTAAATCTCAAGAAAATAGTATATATATTTTTCTGCTAGTTTTTTCAATTTTTATTGGTAATTACACTCGAAACGTACTGGGAATAAAATCTACTTGGCATAATTCCCATTTTGGTCCAAATGATATTATCGAATTTTCAATCATGTTTATTTTCATTTCATTTTTACTAATTAAATTTAATCAAGAACAAAATAAAACGTTACACAGGGCTTTACGAGTAGAACATGTTTTAAAAAAAGAAAGAGATAGTCTTGAAATCATCGTAGAAGAAAAAACAAAGGAAATAAAACTATTGCAAATGGAAGAAATTTCGAAAATATATCATTTGATAGAGTTTGGTAAGTTATCAAGCGGACTATATCATGATCTTATTACCCCTATACAAACAATGAGTCTTCATATTGAACGGTTGATGAGTGATGATATTTTCATTAACAATAAATTCCAAAAGACTATATTAAATGTAAAAAATACTCACGAAAAGTTAACAAACATGCTTCAAAATATTCGAAAACAAATAAGCTTTAAAATAGTTGACGAGAAATTTAATCTCGTGAAAGAAGTTAACGAACTTATAGGATTAGTTAAAAATAATTATTTTAAAAATGACGTAGAGATATTATTAAAGTATGATAGTATTCTTGAACAAATAATAACCGCGAAAAAATCTATAGTTAATCACATAATCCTAAACTTAATATCCAATGCATACGAAGCATGTTTACAGGATAGAGTATTAAATAATAAAAATAAATATGATATTAAAATATCGCTTGGAAAACATAAATCAAAAAATTATATTTCTGTAACAGATAATGGAATCGGTATTAAACCTCAAAATTTAGAATTTATTTTTGATCATTTTTATTCAAGCAAAAGTAGTGAGAAAGAAAATTGTGGCATAGGATTGTCGTCAGCTAAATATTACACGGAAAAATATTTGAATGGAAAAATTTATGTAGAAAGTGAATACCATCTTGGTACTACAATGACAGTATTATTTTAGTTATATGTATTTGAATATTTTTACTTTAATCCAATCTCAAACAAATCATCTTTCATTAAACCAACCTTCTTCCCTCTATTAAAGATATCATCTGGATCAAACAGCTTCTTAATCCCAACCACCACCCCTTCGTACAAATCATCACCATAAAAATCCCTTAAAAACGGGGTTCTAATAATCCCATCACCATGATCAGCAGAAGAATTACCCCCCATCTCTTTTACAAGCTCAAACACTTGCTCGCATAATAAAATAATTTTTTTTATTGCTTCTTTTTGATTCACAAAATCAATAATTGGAATAACACGAATTGCGCCATCTCCGATATGTCCATGATATCCATAATCAATTTTATTCATATCAAGTATTTCCATTAATCTTGGAATAAACTCATCAAACTTTGATATTGGAACAATAATATCCTCGATACAAGGGACAGACTTTTTTGTCGATACATTAAAAACATGGTCTCTCATCACACCAAAAGAAGAGCGTCTTACTTTCCATAAACTTGTGGCGATTTCTAAATCATTTACATATTCAGTTTTTCCCTCAATCTGTTTTAATTCAGAAAAAACTTTCTGTGCAATTTCATCGTTATCAAATTGTGCCAAAATAACTAGATGCTCATCATGGGCAAAAAAATTTTGAATCTTTAACGTGTCTTCTGGCAAAAAACTTTTTGCCATCGTATATGTATTTACATCAAAGGTCTCTACACTTTCAGGATTGTTTTGCATTATAATATGAAGTAATTGTGGTAGTAGTCCGAGAGAATTTACCGGAATAGCAAGAAGTGTTAAATGAGTTGGTATGGAAACCAATTTTAATCGAGCTGAGTGAATAATACCTAAGGTAGATTGAGCACCAACAAAAATCTTTGCAAAATTCCAAGTATTTTTTTCTTTGTCAAATAGCTTGTCAAGTTTGTATCCGGATGAAGACTTTTTTACATTTCCTATGGCTTTTATATACGCTGGACCAAAATTTTTATATATTTCTCTCATTTCTTTGTGAATATTTCCTATAAAAGATTTATGCTCAGCCATAGACTTACATTGTTCTTCAGTTATTTCCTCAAAATTATATAATTGTCCATCAGCTAAAAACACACGAGCAGAAAGCACATTATCAATAGTGGCACCGAAACGAATACTTTTTTCTCCAGATGCATTGTTTCCAAGCATTCCACCAATCCCACAAAAATCTTTTGAGGATGTGTAGGGAGCAAACATAAGTCCGTATTTTACTGCCTCATGATCAAGGTCCCTATAATACGCACCCATTTCTATTTCAGCGGATTTTGCATATTGATTTATTTTTATATTTGTAAAATATTTTGTTAAGTTCATCATAATATCATCATTCAAAGATCCTCCAGACATACATGTTCCTCCTGCTCGCACGGAGATGTGTCTTTTGTTAGCTTTAGCATGTTTAATCACATCCATTATTTCCAACTCATCTTTGGGATAAATGACTTGACGAGGTCTTATTTTAAAAATACTTGAGTCAGTACTATGTGATTCTAATTCAGGATTATCAATTGTCATATGTGATATTATATATCATATATCACTATTATGAAATGTATCAAAGTATATCCCATTCTTAAAAGAACTTTTTCTGATTCATTGACCTATTGGATCAATACTGATGTTGAAGTTGGAAATATCATAGAGGCACCCCTACAAAATAGAATGATTTGGGTCGTTATTGATTCGATTTTATCAGTAAATGAAGCCAAAGAATTTATCAAAGCACAAGATTTTAAAATACGAAAAATAGAAAAAATAAAAAAATTAGAATTATTTTCACTTGATTTTGTATTTTCAGTACTTAAAACAGCAAATTATTATATTAAACCATTCGGTGAAGTTTTTTCTGAACTTATCCCTAAAAAAATTCTCGAAAACTTAACAAATGAAATTGATATACCACGAACTAATACAAAAGAAATAAACGTATTTCCAATTCAGGAATATCTTCAAGCACATCCTGAATTTGATAATAAAGTGCTACCAATTGACCTATACAAGATTGATCACGAAGAAATAAAGAAGATAAATGTTTATTATGTTGAATCTGAATATTATCGTCATTTATTTAAAAAATTTGATTATCGATATTTTATACGTGAATACTGTACAAGACGAAAAATTCAACTAAATGAAATCGAAACAAATCTGAATCTGAATGATAAAAATCTGTACATAATTGAACAAAGTATACAAAATAAAACATCAATAAAAAAGAAAAATCTTGATAACGAGATATATAAGGACCAATTAAATTTGATTTCTCCGGAACTTTTTTCTGCACTAAAAAAGTGTGTAAAAAATAATGAATGTATTTTTCTCTATACCCTTAAAAAAGGTTTTGCTCCAAAAACCATATGTCCGGATTGTAAACATGTTATGAAGTGCACAAAGTGTTTTGAAGATTTAGAGATCGAGCTCAAAGGAAATTCTTACGTATTTACTTGTAAAAATGATCATAATGGTCTTCCTATTGATACACCCTGCCCTGTTTGCTTAAATGAAAATCTTTTACCTCTTGGAGCAAGTATTGAAGTTATTTACCAAGAGATACGCAAAGAATTTGATATTGACATAGTAAAAATTGACAATACTAGTAATACTAAAAGCCAAGTAAAAAAAATATTTGGAGAGTATTTTGAAAATAAAAAACCCGTCATTTTTATTGGAAATGATTTTTTAATAAATCAAAGTATTGGGATAAATTTTAAGTTTGATACTACAGCAATCATTTCTCTTGAAAGCCTTTTTGCAATACCTTTATATTCAATGGAGTATGAAATTTTTAAAAAAATAGCTCTCATATCAGGTCAAACAAAGAAAAATCTTATTATTCAAACGAGAGATAGGGATAATCCTTTTTGGAATTATTTAAAAGAAAATGAAAATAAAAAAATTAAAGATATGATCGAACTTGAAGAACTAAATCTTCCACCTTTTTCTACCCATATTCAGATAAGCATTCCAACAGAAAAAAATAGAGAAACATTAGAAATTATCAAAAAATACCTTAATCAACAAGAACCATATTTTGAAGTTGAAGAAAAATTAAAAACCACTATACATATTCTTACAGACAAAAAGGAATATTCCCGAAATCCAATGATTTATTTTTTAAAGTCCCTTCCACATTATATAAAAGTTGAGGTTGATAGTCGAAACCTACTATAGTACTATCAATATATGTCTATTCTTCCGATTATAGAAAAAGGAAATCCGATACTTGATTCTGTCGCGAACGCTGTCAAGATTGAAGAAATTATAAAACCACGTATACAAAAGATTATTACAGATATGCAAGAAACTCTTGCTGCTATTGATGATGGTGTTGGTTTGGCTGCACCTCAAGTAAATATACCATTGCAGATTTTTATTGTTTCAAAAAGAGTACTTAAAGGTAAAGATAAAGTCCTGGATAAAGATATTGTTTGCATCAATCCAAAGATAGTTAAATTTTCTAAAACAAAAAAGTGGCTTGATGGAGAAGGTTGTCTTTCTGTCCGTTGGTTTTATGGTCGAGTACTTCGTTCAATAAATGTAACTATGGAATATTACGATGAATTTGGCCAAAAAACGTCACGTGGTGCTGGTGGATTGTTAGCACATATATTCCAACATGAGTGCGACCACCTTGAAGGAGAATTATTTATAGATAAAGCTGTTGATATAGAATACATTGAACCAGAGATTGTAAAACACACCAATGAATAATACATCTAAAATTAATTTCATATATTTTGCAACGGGTTTTTTTGGCGAAGCTGTTTTGAAAAATTTACTTTCACAAGGTGTAGTTCCTACATATATTATTACCTCACCTGACAAACCAGCTGGACGGCATCAAATAGTTGAGACTGGGTTGATAAAAAAAATTGCTGTTGAACTTGGCATTCCCTACTTTCAACCAATAAAACTTAAAAATGAAGAATCATTAAAAAAATTTGAGGAAATAATACAGAGTAATACCGTTTGTGTAGTGGCTGATTACGGAAAAATTTTACCTCAGGTTTTACTTGAATTAAAAACTGTTGATTTTATAAATATACACCCTTCTCTCCTTCCTTTATTTCGCGGTCCTGCCCCACTACAGAACTTAATTTTACATGATAAAAAAAATACTGGGGTAACTATAATACAAATGGATGAATTAATGGACCATGGTCCTATAGTTGCTCAAAAAAAATATTCTATTAATGACCATAATTGGCCGTGTTCAACTTTGGAATTATCAAATATTTTGGCTAAAGAGGCTGCGGATTTACTCATAGAAACTTTAGAAAAGTACAAAAATAATTCTATAGAGTACAAAGAACAAAACCATAGTGACGCAACCTATACAAAAATGATTAATAAAACTGATGCTCAAGTTTTTCCAAATAGAGAGAGTATTGAGGACATGTATAGAAAATACCAGGCCTATAAGCTTTGGCCTGAGATATTTTATATAAATATAGATGGTAAAAGAGTTAAGATAAAAATGATGAATAAGGAAAAAATTGAGAGGATTATAATTGAAGGCAAAAATGAAACTGATTTTGTCGGGTTTTAATTGACTTATTCACGTTTGAGTAGTAATATATTGAAGTTGTCCTTTGAAGAAAATACGAGTGATTTCTAAAATTCAGATAAAGGCTTTTCCAAAAAAACAAACCATTACCACAATGAGGTTTCAATTAAAATTAGCTACCGTTGGTATCGACCATGCAACCCATGGCCCTCGTGCTAAGTTTGCTCGCGGTATTGAATCAAGCAGTAATCAAGACAAAGACCACATACAAAGTTTTTTCGTTGAAGACCGACAACAAGGTGACTTTATTGTTCGCCTTGTGTCATCTGTCAAGTTCCGAGGTCAGTTTGAGGTCAGAGATCACATTGATCAAAAAATTCTTTCTGATCGACAGGTTAGAGGTACAATGGCAAATCAAAGTAATATACTTCGTATCCCCTTAGGACAGCTGCTACGATATCAGGTCGGTCGCAGAACCTTGTACGTTGGCAATATTTGCTGTCAAACAAAAGGTTCGTGGTTAGAATTTGGAACCGTTGATAGCAGTGACAAAATTCACCCCCTCACTTTACGGGCACTTCGTAGTGCCTATGAAGTTCAGGAACAACGTGCACTCGAAAACTAATCTCCCCCAATACAAAACAAAAAAAAGATGAAAACCATACCAATGCATGGAAAGAAGAGAAGGTTGAAGTGGTACACAACATCATGGTGGAAACGCCTCAACCTTACTCTTCCCTGAGGGAAAGTAACAAAAAATACCCTCAACCGCCGCCCTACTCGGGCTGCGGTTGTTTTTTTATGTCACTACAGATTTATTTACGAAGAGAGTTTATTCGCGGGATGTGCTGTCTAAAACAGTACATCCAAGGACTAAAACGAAACGCAGAAAATAAATTTACCCATAACAAAAAGCCTCACCTTAAGAAAGTGACGCTTTTTGTTATATTATTTATTCATAGCAAGTTTTTCATAATTTCCCCAACAAGGACGAGAAGATGACCATGGCTGTGTACCTTGAGACTCATATAGATATCTCGCATACTCCAGGTTACCATCAATTGTATAGATATCAATACCCATTTTTTTAGAATCTGACAAGTGATATTTTTCATTCACTTGAAATATTCCAACGTCACGGGCATTTACTATACCTCTGAAAATAGAACCATCATTACCAAACTGTCTGTTTCTTGACTCACAAAATGCAATTTTTTGCATAATAGGTGCATCAGCGAAGTACACTTTGACTTTAGATGGTATGTTCATTTTAATCTTGATTGTTGAAGTACTTACTATTTCTGTACTAGTAGAAATAATATTGTTTTGATTCGCAATTGTATCAATATCAGTTGTGTTAATAAACCCAGCTGATATCAATGATACAAAAGCTATTGTTGTAATTTGTAAAATAAGCTTGTTTTAACTTGTAATCTCTATTACTTTACCTACCTGCGTCTGAAGGGCCAAAACCAGATCGATTATGTAAGACTATAATCCTGAAAACTGAGGCCGTCTAAGGTAATGTATAGGTTGCACAATTTAAAATCCACTCTTACAGTGGCATAGCCATAATAGCATGTATAGGTCCTAAATGCAAGTTATGTCATTGTGATTAGGTCTTGTCAAATGATGACCTATTAGGTAATGGATATGAATAAATGTCTAGATATTGGATAAAATAGCTTTATTTTATAGGATTATTTTAGTCATGTGGATAACCTTTTTTCGTGGTGCTATTTGACTTTTGAGTTGAGTATGATATAATATAGGAGTAGAGCATTAACATGAAAAACAATAAATTCATCACAGGCAATAGAGAGCAGCTCGTCATGCTCCTCAAACTGATCGAACTGTTCACTCTCGCTGCGACTCCACTCTTAGCCATACTCATTTTAGACCGGCGTGGGCGTACAGTTGAACAAATTCTCGACCAAGAGGTTGGCCCTTGGGTTAAATCTCAAATGAGAGACTAATCTCCTATTCCCTGCCCGCAAGGCCTTCCCAGGCCTTGCGGGTTAAATTTTTGCATAAGAAACCCACCTTTGCCAAAGGTGGATTTCCTCTGAGGTGGGTTATTAAAAACCATCAGCACGAATGAGATCACGCATTTTTGCTAAACCGGCAATGAATGTAAGTTGTTGTAGACCTGAATCAACATTGTGCGGGACCAAAGTATAACCCTGATCCATCTCATTGTGTCTATTGTTGTCAGAACTTAAATCACAAGCATCACCTGGAACATCGAGATGGATCCATTTCGGAGAACCAATTCGTGCACCATACCTATCGCTGCGTGAGGCTCCATCCCACATAAAAGAGTGAGCCGTCCTCATAGCATCTTGAATTTCTTTAACATGCGCCTCAGGTTGTTTGTTAATCCAAGTTAAGACTTGAGGGGTCAAAATGACACTCAATGAACCCGAAGCAAACCTTTGAGCTTCTGGAAGGCTTATTTAATTGATAACCATCAACTGCTTTCTATCTACATCAATATCTCCCAGATTAAGATAACAGGAATTGAGGGCAAACATATAGAGACTTGCTCGGATTGCTATATGTCTCCTTGAGTAATTTTCATCATCATACTCAGCCTTAATGTTTGGCAATGTAAATAAGAAAGTGGCCGGTAAAAGATTTTAGATCTCTGTATTTATTCATCAGATATGGAATAGCTGGTGCTGTTGACCAGGGGACCATATCGAACTCTGCCAAAACGCGATGGTGAACACGAATTCCTATAGTTGTCTCATTCTTCAAAAATAAATCATACCAGCAAGGCATAAACTCATACTAAGGAAGCTTTGTTTCTCTTTTTTTCATAATTTTAGAAAGTTTAACAAATTCAGATTACCACCACTTGCATCAAATGTATACCGTGATATAATGATAACACTGAAAAGCGGAAAGTCGGAGCTCCGCTGGCCCGCGTGGCAATGGAGGGGTGTTCCGTCCTCCCAGGAACAAATTACTCACTTTGGTGGGTTTTTTGTTTTTAATAATTTTTTAATTTTAGAACTTGCCTTAAGATATAAAGTCTTTATGTGTATGGAGTCATTTTCCAGGTTAATGTCTAAAGCAATCATTAATCCCTCATTATCATAATCATTTTGAATCAGGAGATAGCTGTTATTTCCTTTATCTTCAATAACAGTGTAATCCCAATATTTAAGTAGGACAGACATTTTCTCAAACAAATCTACTATTTCCTTGATACCATATCCATCTTTTTTTCTCTTCTCAACTATATGCTTAATAGTCTTATATTTTAACCTAACCTCTATCTCATCATCATGCACCACGAAAAAGCTTTGGTGATTATCTATAAACTCCCCGTCTTTCATATCATAATACTGCTCGATAAGGAGTAAGATTTGCTCCATTTCATTTAAACATTAAAAATACGTAAATAAATAAGGCTACCTGCCCCAAAACCACCACCCCAACCCCAAAAAGCACGCATCTCGCCTTCCACTTTGAAAACGCGATTTCTCGTTTATCTGTATTGATTTTATCGATTATTTCATGTATACTCATGCCATTATCTTATCAGAGATAATATGAAAAAATTCCGAAGAAATTATAAAGAAACAATAAATTAAAAATCAAGAAATATGGCAACAAAAAAAGCTGGTGGATCATCAAAGAACTTGAAAGATTCACAACCAAAATATCTTGGTACTAAGTTATATGGTGGAGAGAAAGCATCTGCTGGATCAATCATCATTAGACAAAGAGGAAGTAAAATCTTACCTGGTACAAATGTATCTATGGGTAAAGATCATACTCTTTTTGCAACTAAACCTGGTATCGTGACTTTTGGAACAAAGAGAAAGATTAACATTGACAGTACTGTTACTGTTAAAAAAATCGTTCACGTTAAATAATAAAAAATCTTTTCTTGGCTGTAACCCTCACTCTACCGACATATTTATGTACAGAAAGTGAGAACACTGAGAAAATACCCACATATAATGACAACATTAGAAGAACAATTTAAAGATATCCCAAATCCACCAAGTATTGGTGATGATATTGAGGGAAAAGTTATTACTTTATATAAAAGTAGATTATTCGTTGACTTATCACCTTATGGTACTGGAGTTATTTATGGTAAGGAATTTATCATAGCGCGCGACATCATCAGAAAAGTTAATTCAGGAGACCTTATCACAGCAAAAATATCTGGCTACGATGAAAAAGATGGATACATCGAACTTTCATTGAAAGAAGCAAGACAAGCGCTATTGTGGAAAGATGCTGAGCAAGCTGTTACTGATAAGACTCATTTTGAGATCGCAGTACAAGATGCGAACAAAGGAGGACTTATGATGTCATGGCAAGGTATTCAAGGGTTTCTTCCTGCTTCACAATTGAAGCCAGAAAATTATCCCAAGGTAGATGATGGAAACAAAGATAGAATCCAAGATGAACTTAAAAAACTTATCGGAAAGAAAATCTCAGTTTCTATCATTACTGCTGATGCAAAGGAAAATAAACTTATTTTCTCAGAAAAAGAGTTTGATGCAAATGCCGCACCTAATAATAACCAAAGTAAAGGAAATGCTGCTAAAATGGCAGAAATGAGTGCTAAGTACTCAGTTGGTGATGATGTTGATGGGGTAATCACAGGAACAGTAGACTTCGGAATATTCATAAAAATTAATGATGAGCTTGAAGGATTGGCTCACATCTCTGAACTAGACTGGGGTTTGATCGACGACCCACGAACAATGTTTAAGGTTGGAGAAACTGTTAAGGCTCGTATTATTGACTTTAAAGATGGAAAGGTATCTCTATCATTGAAAGCAAGAAAAGAAAATCCTTGGACAGAAGCTGCAACTAAGTATAAAAAAGATGACACTGTTACAGGTATCATCATCAAATATAATAAGCATGGTGCCTTGGCATCTATCGAGGAAGGTGTTTCAGGACTTGTACATATCTCAGAATTTGGAGATGACAAGACTATGAAAGAGAAAGTTGAAATCGGAAAGACATATTCTTTCAAGATCTCGATCTTTGAGCCTGAGAAGCAGAGAATGATTTTGAAACTTAATTAGGAAATTCACTAAAATAAAACTATCCCCAACCAGGATAGTTTTATTTTGCGTTCATTTGGTGAACGTAATGTTTTGGGATTATTATTAGTATTGCAGCAAAGGTACCAAAGTTGACAACATATAAAATAAGGAAGATAATTATTACGTAGTTAGAACCTTGCCATGAAAATGAAATCACCACCGAAAGTCTGCAAGAAAGGAGGAGTGCTTGTAATATCTTTATCAATACTAGCAACCTTACCATTTTTTGCCCTCGCTGCTTGGATTGTTATCACGCTCTGTCTTTCAGACGAAGAAGGAAAACGTCTTTATTCGAACCAAAAGATCTCTACTGATTCTTTTGTTAAAGCTGTCGAGACTCCACTACTGATAACTAAAAATCAATGAATTCACAGATTATTCAAGACCGGTCCTGCTCATCCAGCGGACCGGCTCTTTACTCCCTTCATTATCTACTAAATTTACTTATGGAGTGACACTTTGCCCTAGGCAATGCGCTTCGAAGAAGTGTTTGTCCTAGACAAACCTTCGAGGACTGGAACGGAATAATTAAATTTTATTTTCTATTGGCAATCTCAATAGCTTTATTAATATCTCCTTCAATAAACAACTTTATAGTTTCCTTAATTTTTGGCAATAAACTTTTAATCAAAACAGACTCCTCATTGGAAAATTTTCCTAACACATGATCATGTACTTCATCTTTACCCTTTTTCACCTCAGGTGATATCCCAATCTTCAATCTAAAGTAATTTTTCGTCTTTAAATGACTCCAAATCGAGTTAATTCCATTATGCCCTCCTGAATTGCCACCATAACTCATTTTCATCCTCCCTATGGTTTGGTCCAAATCATCATGGATAACCAGAATGTTTTCATTCTCAGAATCAGGCTTTATATTTTTAAATAGCTTTTTAAGTGCTGTCCCTGACTCGTTTATATAGCCTGGAAGCGTTATAAGCTTAGTTTTGCTTAAAACCAGCGTTTCCTGTGATAGGACTTTTTCTAGTGTAAAAACTAGGTCCTGACCTATATTATGTCGTGTATTTCTGTATTCCTTTGTTGGATTTCCCAATCCTATTATATATTTCATGTATGTGATATAATATAGCAAATATATGATAGAAACAGAAACTTTTATACCAGATGTTATAAAACTTGATAAAAAGACTTCGAAAAAAGACATGTCGTGGACTAGTTTTTTTATAACCCTGGCTTTTATTATCATTTTTAGAGTATTTGTATTAGAGCCTCATAATGTATCTGGTTCCTCAATGGATGATACATTTAAGGACGGAGATTATGTAATAGTAGATAAGATCTCATATAGATTTAAAAACCCTGAAAAAGGTGATGTGATAGTATTTAATCCCCCAGCTTCTGTAGAAAACAAAAGTCGATTTATCAAAAGAGTTATAGCAACACCTACTGAAACGATTGAAGTATTAGACGGTAAAACATATATCAATAAAAAAGTTGTTACTGAAGATTATGTAAAGTATAAAAGCCCTAAAACATCAGCCTCTACCTTTTTAGACGACAATCAATATTTCGTTATGGGTGACAATAGATATGTAAGTTTTGATTCAAGATACTGGGGCCCAATTGTCAAAGATGAAATCCAAGGCAGAGTGCTTCTACGACTGTACCCTTTTAATAAAATAGCTTTCTTTCCTGGCGCAAAAGAATATTCAGGAAATAAATAGAAAATAAATATATGAAAAAAATTATAATTTCAAAAAAGACAGTAACTGTAATCTCGAAAAAAACTGGAGTTGAAGGAGTGTTACCAAACCACTATCGAATCTTTAAAATATTACAACACTTTGGTTTTAGACATACGTTAAAGCCCGATTACTCATCACTGGAGAAAAAATTATTTACCAAATACGATTGTGAACATTTGATCGACACATTAGCATTTCAAAAGAAAATAATCGATAAAAAATTTGAAGGTTTTCCATTTCCTGCAAACATTGCATACAGTAATGATGAAAATCATTTTTCATATCATATTATAGGAACAAAGAAAAACATTTATGATGCAATTACAATGCAAACAGGCTACTCTATTTTGGAAGAAATATATGGTAAAAAAGCGAACATAGTCATAGATGTAAACTTTATCGGTGACAAAGAGTCAGTACAAAAGTTTGTTAAAGAATTGCATCATTTTTTCAAAAAAAATCAAAAGTTTATTCCAAAGAACATTCTAGCAACATCAAAAAAGAATTTATATACAGCTTTTTCTGATCTTGAGAATATTGAAATTGTTTCTCAGAATAAAAAGGGTGAGAAAGAAGTTATCTCAATACCAAATCCAATTGACTATTTGTCTGAGGCTTCTCGTTTAGAGTTTAAAGATATATTAGAATATATCGAAAATATTGATTTAAACTTTAGAATAAATCCATTTTTATTTAATAGCTCAGATTTATACGCAGGAATTATTTTTAAGGTACAAAACTTAAGTGAAGAAAAATCATCTGTAGTTGTTACCGGAGGTCGTCATGACATTATCTCAAAAAAAATATTAGGAAAAAAAGAAATTCCAGTACTAAGTGTACGTGTTGATGGTTTAAAAAATATTTCTAAATTACTTAAACCTCTTCCTTCAATCAAATCTATTGAGGATTCAGATGTTAAATTCTTTTATGCACAATTTGGAAACGAGGCAAGATTTAAAACTTTACGGGTTTTAGACATGTTACATCATGCAAATATTTTAATTCATCATGATTTATCTAAAGATAAAATTTCGCTACAATTACAGCATGCTGAAAAATTGAATGTCCCCTATCTCCTTCTTGTGGGTCACAGAGAAGCATTGCAAAACTCTGTAATGGTACGTAATATGAAAAATCTATCACAAGAAAGTATCGAATTACATAATTTAATAGAATATATAAAAAAAATACTTTAATATGCATCATTTTATCGGTCAATTGATCTTAAATAATAAAGGAAAAGGTTTTTTAAGAAAAGAAAAAACAAATAAGGAAGAAAAAGATATCGCTATTCCACATAATTTTATCGATTCTTCTCTTCCTCTAGATAAAGTAGAAATTGAAACATTTCCTCATGCTAATAAATGGGGTGAAATTGAGGGTAAGGTTGTTAAAATTATTGAAAGATACAAAACAGATTTCTCTGCAACTATCATAGAATTAAAAAAAGATATAATCATTGCACAGCCAGATAATAACAAATTAAATTGTATATTTGAAATTCTTAATCCTCAAAATCTTGAAATTGGTTTAAATAAAAAAATTTTAGTATCACTTGATTTTTTAAGAACACCTAAAGTTATCATCAATAAAGTTATGAACGATCGAGGTTATACTGATATACTCGTAAATCGAACTTTTTATGGAAATGTATCACAAGTGTTTGGAGACAAAGGTGAAAATAATGCTGAGATGCATTCTATTGTTGCCGATTTTGGATTTAATGTTGAACACTCACAACAAACAGAAATTGATGCAAAAAATGCAGTGGAAGAGTACGGAAAATTTACTGAAGATGAGATTTCAAAGAGACTCGACATGCGTGGTGTGTGGACATGTACTATTGATCCAGTAGATGCTAAAGACTTTGATGATGCGTTGTCATTTAGAAATTTACCAAATGGTAATGTTGAGATTGGAATACATATTGCCGACGTGTCACACTTTGTACGCCCAGGAAATGCTTTAGATGATGAAGCTAAAGATCGTGCATTCTCTGTCTACCTAGTTGATAGAACAATACCCATGCTTCCTGAAGTATTATCAAATGGTTTCTGTTCACTCAACCCGAATGAAAATAGATATGCATTTTCAACTGTGTTCGAAATGAATCAAGAAGGAATTATACTAAGTCGAAAAATTTCAAAGTCGATCATTTACTCTGATAAAAGATTTTCTTATGAAGAGGCACAAAAAGTCCTTGATGCAGGAGATCAAACAGTATTTCCCGAACTTTTTGAACTTTCTCGTTTTTCAAAAATTCTTAATACACAAAGAAAAAATGCCGGTGCAATAGATTTTGAAACAGATGAAATAAAATTTGTATTGGATGATAAAGGCTTCCCTGTTCAGGTATATAAAAAAGAAAGAATTTGGACAAACCACCTTGTTGAAGAATTTATGCTTTTAGCCAACAAAGAAACTGCTTTATATATATTCACACACAATGTAGATGGAAATAAAAAACTGCCTGGAGTATATCGAGTTCATGATTTACCTGACGCTGAGAAAATTTTAGACTTATCAATTTTCGTAAATGCACTTGGATTAGATTTTCATCCTAAAAAAACAATTCATTCGAGAGATATACAAAAACTATTACAACAATGTATCGGTCTTCCATCTGAAACAATAATTAAAACTGCTACTCTTCGTTCTATGGCGAAGGCAGTATATCAAACAAATAACATAGGACACTTTGGTCTTGGTTTTGAATTTTACACACACTTTACTTCCCCGATCCGTCGATATCCTGATCTTTGTGTACACCGAATATTAGCCAAACTTTTAGAAAATCAAAAACTATCCCCTGTCTATCTTGCATCACTTGATAAGATTTGTGAACATTCCTCATCTCAAGAAGTAAAAGCAGCTGAGGCAGAGCGTGCAAGTACTAAATATAAACAAGTTGAATTTTTGTCAAATAAGATTGGTCAAGAATTTATGTGTACCGTTTCAGGAATATCTGATTTTGGAGTTTTCATACAAGAGCCAGAATCATTAGCTGAAGGATTAATCAGATTGAGAGATCTTGGAGATAATAATATGTGGGAGGTTGATAAAAAAAGTTACTTAGTTAAATCACAAGATGGTAAGAAAGTTATAAGTTTAGGGGATACAATTAAAGTAAAATTACGAGGTGTTGATATGGATTTGAAAACTATTGACTTTCAGGTTTTGATGTAGTATTTTGAGTTGGTCTAAGTCGACTAACACAATCAACGAACCTATACAACCATGAACTTCATTAAATATGTTTTACTCTACCTTCCAGAGATTGTAGGTGTTATTGCACTTATTTTCACAATAGCTACACTTTTTGAGGTAAATAAGAAAAAGAAATTTTTTATATTGATTAACGCACCATTGATAACTTTATTGGCCGCCTACGCAATTTCAGCAACCTGGATTGAATATCCACAAGACTACCGAAACTACGTTTATGGAAATGGAAAATGGAGAAAGTTTGAAAGTAGGATATTACACACCCCTCTGTGTTTTGATGGATATCACATCAATCAAAATGATATTAAAAACAGTTTTGACTGGCCCCTCACTGGACAAGCTGGTTTAAAAATTCACTTTCAAATTACTGACAAATCTCTCTCACTAGTTCTTGATCATATAGGACCGCATTGGTACAAATCTTTTTATGACCAACTGTTCGATGTGATCATCAACCCAAAAGTCAGCGAACTTATCTATGCAACCCCAAAGGAACAAATTCTTGATCCTGCAAAGAGGTTGAGCATTTTTCAAGGGCGCTTAGAACCATTTGGTATAATTGTGGACGAAGTTGAATTCATTTACTTCTATACAGCAACTAACAGCAGTGTTGGTCCTTAACAATCATCTCACCCTTGTTCCTTTACCCGGGAGCAAGGGTTGTTTTTTTATTTGACAGAAATATATTTCAGCAGTATGATACTAATAGTCTACGAACCCTATCTCGCACACCTCCCAAAAAAACCAGTATCAAATGAAAACAATCAGACATTTCTTCTCGATAATCTTCCTGACAGCTTTAGGGTCGATCTGTTCGGTCTCGGGCTATAATATACTGCAGGACAGTCGCTACCAACCAAAACAAACGTTGGTGCAGGATTATGATCCTCAGACGACACCTTACTGGGGTTCGTCCAATTACAAGCTGTTCATTCAGCGGTGAAAGCCTTTTACTTAACTACTCGTACATAAACCGTCGACATCTCAACTTGTCGATGGTTTTTCTTTGGATTAATCTACTAACGAGTTCAATAAAAAATCCATCCTTCTAATAAACACGAAAAGTAAAATAATTCATTCTTTCCTTTAATGAATTATTTTACTTTTCGTGTTTATTTTACTTAGCATTCAAACTCGCCTCCTCAAACCCAATGGACAACAACTGTGAATATCCAACAGAACCCATAGTAACCCCGTACAATACACCTGCACGACTCATAGTCTCTCTATTGTGCGTAACAAGGATAAGTTCAGAGTGTTTAGATAACAACTCTATCATGTCTCCATATCGTCTGCTATTGGCCTCATCCAATGCAGCATCTGTCTCATCAAGGATAATAAATGGGGGTGGATTCACCTGACTCATGGCAAACAATAGTGCAATTGATGTTAATGCTCTTTCCCCACCCGAAAGCATAGACAATCCTTTTAATTTTTTATGTGGTAGTGAGACAAACACATCAATCCCATACTCCTTAGTTTCACTTTCATCTTCCGATTCTTCCATATCTTCATCATCATCTATATCAGTTATCCTTTTTTTTCGTTTTTTCTCTTCAGTAATAACTAACCGTGCCTCCCCACCTCCAAACATTTGTTTAAAAAAAGTTGAAAATTGTAGATTGATCTTTTTTACACCATCATCAAACAAAGTATTAATCTGTGCCACAACCTCAGTTATCAATTGCTCTAAGTCTTGCATTGATTTTGTTAAATCTTCCATCTCTTTTAATAAAAATTCATCTCGCTCATTTACATCATTATATTCTTTTACAACTGACTCATCCCCCGCACCACCTAACTCTTCCAGTCTAATTTTAAATTTGTCTACTTGGTGTTTTCTATCATATTGTTTTTGTTTATCAAAATCATGAGCCTCAACATCTGTAAATCGTATGGCTTCAACACCTATCAATGCAGTGGCTTCCATCATTTCATTTTCATACTCCTGATTTCTTTCAGTATAAAAATTTTCTCTCACTTTTAATTTATCAAGTTCAGATTGTATTTCATGTTGACGAGACATTATTTTCAAGAGGTCTTTTTCAGCTTCAACATTTTCATTTTTAAATGATTCTATTTTATTTTTGGTATCAGTATATTTATCTAAAACATTAATCTCCTTATTATTTAAAGCTTGGATATCATCTTCAATATTTGTAATCAAAAGTTTTATTCTATCTATTTCAATAAAATCTGGCTCAAAATCAATTGACTCACTTTCATTGTGTTTAGATTTCACATAAGTCTCACAATCGTTTATGAGGTCACTGGAAACTTCTTTAATCTCTGATTCATCTTTATACACTCCTGATTTTATGTCACTCAATACTGTTTTAATTTTATTGATCAAATTCTTAATCTCAAAAAATGAAACCTTGATATCAACATTCTCCTTATTTTCAAGTTCAAGTTTTCTTTTGTCGATATTTTTATTAATATAATTGATTTCACCTTCAAAACGACCAATCTCTCGTGAAAGTGTTTCTTTATTAAAACGAATATTTTTTAACTCACCTTCTAGTGTAAAAAGTTCATTTGTAAATTCTGTAGATGTTTGATTTTGTGCCAAAATCTTTTTTACCTCTGTCAACTTGGAGTCAAGACTTGACAATTCACGCTCAGGATCAACACAGGACTCCTTAATATCATTTTTCTCTGAATCCAGAAATACTTTTTCATAGGCAAAATATTCTTTATAGAGATTTTTTAATTCATTTCGTATTTCGCGAGCTTTTTCTATTTTCTCAATTTGTTTTTTTAGAAATCTAATATGTGGAGCTAATTCACGACGAAGAGATTCAACTTCTTTCATATGCTCGTTAGTTTTTACCAATCGCTTTTGTGACTCTTCTTTTCGATATTGGTACAGTTTTAATCCAAGTGCTTCTTCAATCATTTCCTTTCTATCTTTGTTTGATGATGACAAAAGTCGGTCTGCTTCTCCTTGAGAAATGATGTGGTGTCCTGATGAACCAATATTAGCTTCTGCTAACAGTTCTATAATATCTCGGAGTCGAACTGAATTTCCATTTATAGAATATTCATTTGTACCATCACGATTTACAGCACGTTCAATAGTTACTTCATCAAATGTGTGAGTGTTAAAAAGTCTATTAAATTCTCCGTTTTCTTCTAACAATCTGTTATCAAAAACAATCTTTACTGATGCACGGTTTGATTTTGACAAATCACAGCCTCCATTGAAAATCATATCCTCACCTTTCTTACCACGCATTGAGCGAAGTGATTGCTCACCTAACACAAAACGAAAGGCTTCGACCACATTTGATTTACCTGATCCATTTGGTCCAACTATAGAGGTGATTGGAGTGTTGAATACTAAATCAGTCTTCTTTGCAAAGGATTTATAGCCGATGATGTGGAGTGATTTAAGTCGCATATGTGCTGATATTATAGCATTTTTTTTAATTATTTTGAAAATTTGACACGTTTGTGAAATTTGATATTATATATATGTAACAAGTAGGAGGAAACAACGATCCGTGTGATCGCTCGAGTTGTAAAACTCTCATCTTCTGAACTGGCGCCCTGTCGCATGGAATAAACATATCCTTAATCGGGTATTTTTATTTTATGTTTAAGTAAACTATACATATGCAAAACATCTTGTGTTTTATTATCCAAATACGATCTGTATAAGCCAGCCATAAAATCAGCCAATCTTATTCCTGGCACGTTTTTGTCATCCATAAATTTAATTTTATAGACTTTTATACCATTCTTTTTTTAGAAATAACTTTAACTTTCTTTCATACTTTTTACCCTGACTTCCATCTATTATTATTTTAGACACTCTATCTTCAAATCTAAAAACTTTAATCATAAAATCTTTCAAAATATTTTTTTGGTCAATAGGATTATTATAAATGACCACCTTACAAATATAATCTAATCTTTTTATCTTTTCTGCAAACTTAACTCGAATTTTCCAAGACATGTCCACCCAATGCGAATACGCTATTTTAAAATCCTTCTCTATTTTTAACACATTTTGACTTAAATTAATTTCATACAAACTCTCTACATATAAGCAAATATATACACTGCGGCCATTTTTAGATAAAATTCCTGATTCGTCTATGTATATAATGAATTTGTCATTTTGATTCATCTAAATATCCTACCAAAACAAACATAAGGTTCTCATAAAGAAAAAATAAAGAAAA
>JACMMR010000014.1 GCA_014378965.1 Candidatus Parcubacteria bacterium
AAAAAGAGAGATAACAATAAAATTATACAATTATACAAAAAGTGGTAAAGGATTTTGGAATTTGTTATTCATCGGACCTGTATTCGAAGATAACCTTAAGCTTAAATACTTTATAGCAATTCAGACCAAAATCGGGGAAACAGAAAAATAGCTTCACTAATTTTAAAATAGGTTTGAATATCGTACATGCTCGGAGCATGTGAAAATACCCCAACTTTTGTGAATTATTTTCGTTACCTTATGATGAGTTCGAACCTAATCACTTGACAATTTATTATATATTGTTTTCCTACTCACAATTTCCAGAAGGAATTTTTAAAATAACCTCTTTAAAGCCAACAGAAGTAAACAAAATGATTATTTGTTTTTTCGCATTTATCGTAGCTGAATCTAAAATACCCGCTTTACAAGCATCCTGCTTAATGGAATTTTCTGCAATTAATCTTGTTTGTGCTTCAAGACTTGGGTTACCTTTAGTAAGAAAACCTAATTTTCTATCATAAACCCGAGTTTTTTCATTATCTAGCTTGCTAACAAGAATTTCTGGTGCAGGCATTTGTATTGTTAATGTACCACCATTAACCTTAATATCAGTTTCTTTTATTTTTGAAAAATCAAACCCTGCGATAATGTTTGCATGAGCAATTAATAAAATTTTATCTCCAAACAACACATTTTCGAAAGCATTTTTTCCTGTTCCGCTTTCGATAATTTTTTCTATAGTGAAGGATGCTGTTTCTAATCTATTGAGCGATTGAATTTTAACCACGACAGAACTTTGATTAAAGCCTGATTTAGATTCTTTGGTATTGAAAAAGTAGATTACTGTAAACATACCAATTATTAGTAGTAAAAAAATAACTATAGCTGTTTTACTTGTTTTCATAAAATTAATTTAACATATTTTGTATTAGAAACCTACATACTCATCACTTCCACAAAGTTTATACTTTTAAACTATTACGGCCTATTCCCCATACACAAAGCATGTGTTGTTAGCATTACAGCAGTTGAGTTTACACTTTAATCATGAATCAACATGTTGTAAACTACAAAAATTAAAAGAATGTAAGTTAAAAGAGGTTCTTTCCTGATGATACGCTGGACACGATGCAGTACAAGTTAACCTTGTTTGCTCACTACTACAATTTTAGGAAGAAACACAGAGGTTTAGGTATGGATGGTATGACTCCTGCCCAAAAGCTTGAATATTTGAGACGAGTGTAAACTTATCGCTGTAATGCTACAAAGATTGACTAATGCCTTTTTTTGGATTATAGTTTGTATAGAATAGCCCTTTTAAAATACTGCAGTAAAGCAGTGTCTGGGTATCATACCACAATACAACTGAACTCCCACCACCTCAACTAGAGGCAAAAAAAGATGAAAACAACCACATTACTGACACTACTTGCAACATTGTTTACATATTTTGCAAGCTCAACGCATGCAACAGCACATCACCAGTCACACTGCTCCAGTTATAATCAGAACTCGATCGTCGATGTCATGAAAACAAAAGACATGGACAGCTCCCTTAAAGGTCGCATCTCTATAGCAAACAAGTTAAAGATTCCTTACGTTAGGAACACAAATCAGAATCCGACTACAAAAATGAACATTGCACTCTTAGCTGCCATTAACAAGATGGTGACGCCAGAGAGCAAGACAAGCGTGGTCGATTGGCTCAATCTCAAAGGAAAGGATTCCTCAGTAAAAGCACGTATCAAACTCGCTAAAGAGCTCCGGATTCCATATGTCTGCAAAGCATCAATCTGCCCAACAGCCAAGATGAACCTTAATCTGTTGAAAAGTCTCAAGTCACACAATGAAATTCATCAAATAAAAAAAGTGATTGTCGTAGAGAAGGTTCAAGTTTCAGTTACAACAGAAAAAAAATTGATCATAGAAAAAATTCTACCAACACCTACTCAACAAGCATCAAACATTATCCCCGCATCTCCTAAGCTCGAACAAGGCTCAACTTCTGATACATCTATTTCAGTCACGAAAACCAAAATGATCATTCCGGCAATTTCGATCCAAAAATCTGACAACACAAATAGAGCAGAGCGAAATTTTACTCTGAATGAAGTTTCTCCAATCCTCCCCAAATCTCCGGCACCTAATCTCACTCCAATACTCACTAAATCAAACACTGATTCAGCTGCTTTGTCTCCCATGATTGTCTATATTCAAACTAACAATCCTCCACCTTTTTTTCAATATTGGCCGTACATGATATTAATCGTCATTATTGCAAGCTTAATTTATTTATCTAAAATAGAAAGGAAACATAGAATTCAGAGGTAAAGCATGTTCCTCCTCACTTTCAAAGAGTTATTTATAAAATAGCGATCAAACCCCGTAACAGGTAATGCTGACGGGTTTTTTATTTGTATAAATATTCAGATCATCCAATGCGAGTTCGAACCTGTGATATAATTAGATAATGAAAAAATTATATCTAAATGATACTGACAAAAAAATTTGGGGTGTTCTTGGTGGTCTTGCAGAGTATTTTAATGTTGACTCAACTATTATACGACTGGCATTTGTATTTATTTTAATAATAACAGGTTTTATTCCTGGAATATTATTTTATATCTTTGCTGCACTGATGATTCCTAAGAAAAATAAAATTATTGTCGCAGATGCAACACCTCAAGAATAACAAACTACTCAGTCAAAACCCCATCAAAATCTTCTTCATTTTCTAAGGGATTTTAAACTCATCAATACGAGCTGCATATGCAAAACGGTATACAAAACTTTTCTAAAGTTTTCGTTTTCTATAGTTAATTTTTCTATGTTGTCAAAATATCCTTTTTATATACATTTAGTATACCGCTTTATAATATAATTTTGTCATTACCTTTTAAGGCTTTGTAGATTTGTTTTTAATGATCATTATCAATTAATTAAGCATCCTGGTTGAAAAAAAAGTGTCACTTTACTTTTTTTTAATTTTAGATGATATACTTTATCATATGGTGGGAAAATTCTGCTAATTAGAATCCTCACTAAAATTATTTATTAAAAAAACAAAAATATGAAAAAAAATTTTAAACATTCGGTTTTTAAAACAGCCTATTCTGTCACTCTGATGTCTGTGCTTGTTTTTTCAGCATCATCAACTACATACGCTGCAGGTCCTTCAGCAATTAACCTTTCGTCATCAGGTAGCTTCGTAATCCTTACTAAAACAGGGATTTCAACAACTGGATCTACAGCAATTGTTGGTGATATCGGAGTTAGTCCAATCGGAGCGACCGCAATCACTGGATTTTCTTTAAATCTTCCAGCGGATAATGCATACTCTACTTCACCTTTAGTTACTGGAAAGGTTTATGCACCAGGATATGCAAATCCTACTTCTGTTGTTTTAACATCTGCAATTGGTGATATGCAGACTGCGTATACAGACGGTGCAGGCAGAACTAACCCGACAACTACAGAACTCGGCGCAGGAAATATTGGAGGTCTTACTATTACACCAGGACTCTATAAATGGGGTACAGGTGTAACAATTCCTTCAGATGTAACACTTTCTGGTAGTGCAAACGATGTATGGATATTTCAAATCGCCCAAACTCTTAACGTGAGTTCAGGTGTAAAGGTTATCCTCTCTGGAGGAGCACAGGCATCAAATGTCTTTTGGGTTGTAGCAGGTCAAGCAACAATCGGAACAACAGCAGAAGTAAATGGAACGATATTAGGACAAACAGCAATCGTACTTAATACAGGAGCACGACTAAACGGTAGAGCACTTGCTCAGACAGCCGTAACTCTAGATTCAAGTACAGTTACTATCCCTTCAGGTTCTCCAGCAGTAGTTTCTACACCCTCAACACCTACTGTTGTAGCACCAACACCAACACCTTCACCAGTAAGTATACAAACAAATACTCAGACAACAGTAACTGGTCAGACTTCAACTTCTGTTGCAACACCAATAACTACCCAACAAGCAATTACAACAACATCTCGAGGTACCTATCAAAGTAGTGCCCAAGTACCAAACTTTAATGGCGCTTCCCCGACACTGTACCAAGCAAGTCAGTCTACAACAAATCTTGGGCAAGGAGTTCGAGTAATTGCAATGAATCTGCGTCAAGGTAATACAGGTAACAGTGTAAAAGTTCTTCAACAATTTTTGATTGATCAAAATAAAGGCACATCGGCACGAGCTCTTGGAAGAAATGGTACTTCCAATTATTTTGGTCCACTTACACGAAGAGCTCTCGCAGAATTTCAAGCAAGCGTAGGTATCAGTCCATCTTCAGGAAACTTTGGTCGTATTACAAAAGAATATATTCGTGCTAATTATTAATAGAGCTTTATCAAAATAAAAAAACACAACAAAATACCCACCTCTTGACTGGTGGGTATTTTATTTCCATAATTGAGATTCGAATATCCTCACCACCAGAACTCTTCTATTTTGATAAATCAAAAATAACTTAATACATATTAATTACATTATTATTATTGTCTTAATAGTTTAATAAGTTTATACTTATAAATAAGTATTGAATTATTAATAATCAAATTAAAAAATATGAATAAAAAATTATTGTTTGGTCTTTCATTAGTAGCTGTTTTTGTATTATGTACTACGAATACATACGCCAGTTCCGATGAAGAAGAGACTGGTGAACAACATCGAAGTGAAGTTGCCAAAGTTGTACAGAAACTAGAAAAAATCGCAAACGAGGATGATTACATTGAAATTGAAGTAGAGGACGTAGCTCAGGAGGAGAAAAGTTCAAGTGAAAAAGTAAAGGAGAAAATGGATGCGGTAGATAAGCGTGGAGGATTCAAGACTTTTCTTATTGGATCTGATTACAAAAAAATCGAAGAATTAAAAAGCGAGCTTGATGCAACTGATACTGATTTAAATAAGTTAAATAAAGCTTTAGAAAAATCAAAAGATAACTCTATCAAAGCAGACTTAAAAGTTCAAATAAATGAATTAACCACAATCAAATTTAAAGCTAATGATTTTGTTAAAAATATGGAAGAAAAGTTTAGTTTATTTGGTTGGTTGGTAAGAATGTTTCAATAAACAAACTGTTGAATCGAAATGAGATTTATAACATATAAAAAATATAAAAATCATCATATTTTGACTCCTTGTAATTGGCATAGCGATTATTGCTTTTTTATTAAAAAAACCAATATCTGTACCAAAACGCGATGAAGTTTCTTTTACGGAAGAGGCCAAGCTCTGTCCTGACGGATCGGATGTTTCGCGAACTGGTCCACAATGTCAATTTAGTACTTGTCCTACATACACAGTGGCAATCACCACTCGCCCATCTATGGCTCCACCTAAAAAAAATAGTTGGGATTACAAGGTACGGTCTTACTTGGACCAACGTGCCAGGTTATGCGTAATCCACATGATCCTCAATTGTCTTAAATATAAGTGCAAAAAAAGTGGACGATAATCTAGGTATCAGGTTTAGTATAGTAAAAGATACAGATAACACTAGTTTTGTCATCGAAAATATTAATTTAAGTTATATTATAAATAATGGGGGTGTTTATAAGCCAAATCTTGAGTTAGTTCTTGCAGGAATATCCTATTAACAACCCATCGAAACCACATATCATATTCAAATAGACATACCCGAATGAAATAATAGGATTAACGGTGCTGCAATATCTGCAACAGTTTCTAGTGGGGGTTATTGGTCTATAGACTTTAAGCCTATGAACGGTTTAAAAATTAACACGCCAACAACAGGGACAACTTGTAACTAATACTTTTAAAAAATTTACCAAATACTATCAATTCGGTAAAAAAATAACTCGGGGACCACAGAGATCTTATGTATGTTTTTTGTATACTTCTAAATTAATTACATTCAAAAATTGTGCTATAATATTAAAAATATGGAAGAATTAAAAAAAGGTGGTCTTATTAATCTACGATTAAGAGAGATGATGCCAAAAC
>JACMMR010000015.1 GCA_014378965.1 Candidatus Parcubacteria bacterium
TCAACCTAGACTCATTTATCTCAATACAAGACAAGAAAGTCATTGTAAACACCACAAACGCCTCACAGTTCAACAAACCAGCCACCATCACTCTCTACAACATCAACATGAGTAAACCAATGATTACAAAAGATGGAGTAGCCTACGCCACCTCAACCTCACCAAATATGACCTATGATCCGGTGACGAAGATGCTGACGTTTACGGCGGATGGGTTTTAGGGAAGTTAAGAACATCACGTGAAGTGGTGTTTTTTGTTTTACTATATTAATGATATTATTCAGATATGAATATACATTTATTATTAATTTCAATATTAGAAGGTTTTACAGAATTCCTTCCAATATCATCAACTGCTCATCTTATTATTTTTTCAAAGTTAACACATGTCGATTTGACAGACATGTATATAAAATTTTATTTGTTATTTATTCAACTTGGTGCCTTATTGGCCGGAGCATCACTATTTGCAAAAAAAATATTTACTGATAAAAAGTTGTTCATAAATATTATTGTAAGTTTTATTCCAAGTGCGATTATCGGATTTATTTTTTACAAAATGTTTAAGAAATTATTAGAGGGAAATATCTTACTGATGGCTAGTATGCTTATAATTGGAGGTATTATATTTATATATATAGAAAAGGTTTTTTTAAAGAAAGAAATTAATATACAAAAACAAAAAGATACTTTAACCACAAAAGATGCTTTTATTGTAGGACTTGCGCAAGCTGTTGCCATTATTCCTGGCGTTTCCAGATCAGGAGCTACTATTATTGCAGGGGTATTTAGAAATATTAAAAAATCAGTGATAATAGAGTATACATTTATTTTAGCATTACCAACTTTGGGTGCAGCTGTTTTATATGATGCGTTTAAATCAAGAGAAATTTTTTCCATGATTTATGGGTACGGTGAGTTGATGAGTGGTTTTGTACTGGCTTTTATTTCTGGTTACATTACGCTATTTATTTTAAGAAAATATTTGACGCGAATATCTTTAACTTTTTTTGGATGGTATAGAATACTATTAGCGATTGTGATATTGATAGCTTTGTATTAATAATAAAATTCCTGTATGAGCCTAAGTGGGCCCATACGGGTTTTTTGAATACACTCTACTGATTAGTAACTTCGTCTCCACCAAAAGAGGAGACTGGACATTACGTTAGTTTCATATTACACCATATTATATATATAAAAGTAAAGCATTCATTAAAAATTCAAAAATGATACAATTATCGAAATGGCTATTAAAAAACCTGCAATCAAAAAAACAGAGCTAGCTGTTCGACCAAGCTGGGATGAATATTTTATGGAGCTTGTTGAAACAACAGGTCACAGGGCAACATGCAATAGGGGACGATCTGGATGTGTAGTTGTAAAAGAAAAAAGAATTTTGACTACAGGGTATGTAGGTTCTCCTATGGGTGCTAAGCACTGTGACGAGGTTGGGCACGAGATGCATAAAGTAACTCATGATGACAAAACTGAAACCATGCATTGTATTAGAACAATACATGCAGAACAAAATGCATTGATCCAAGCTTCACGGGTTGGAGTATCTCTTCAAGGTGCAACATTGTACTGTACAATGACCCCATGTTATACCTGCGCTAAACTTATTATTAATGCTGGTATTATTCGAGTAGTCGCAAAGCAAGATTATCAGTCATCATTGCAGACAAAAAGAATTTTCAAAGAGACAAAGGTGAAGCTTGAAATACAAGAAAAAATTATTACAAAATATTAATTACAAAATATATGCAATTAAAATTTAAGAAAATTCATCCCACAGCAAAGATACCCAGTTATGCGTATGCGGGGGATGCGGGTTTGGATTTATATATATCAGAAGATTTAGTTTTGAAAAAAGATGAACGAAAGTCGATACCTCTTGGAATCGCGATAGAAATTCCAGATGGCTATGTGGGGATTTTATTTGATAAGAGCGGGTTATCTCACAAACATGGATTAAAAAGTTATGGAGGTATAATCGATTCAGGGTATAGAGGGGAGATTCATGTGGGTATGATGAATTTATCAGATACCGATTATGGGTTTAAGGCGGGAGATAAAATTATACAGATACTGATCATGCCAATTCCACGATGTGAGATTATTGAGTGCAATGAGTTATCAAAATCAGATAGAGGTGAGGGCGCGTTTGGTAGTAGTGGAAATAAATAATTTAAAAATAAAAAAACAATATACATGACAAAGCCAATATTCATAGCAATCGAAGGAACAGACTGTTCAGGTAAGGCAACACAGACTGAAAAATTAAAACAAAGATTTATCGCTGAAGGTCAGTCGACAGAAGTATTTGCATTTCCTCGATATGGACAGCCGGCATGTGTATTAGTTGAAAAATATTTGCATGGAGAATATGGAACCGCTATTGAAGTTGGTCCATATGCAGGATCAATGTTTTATGCGGCTGATAGGTATGATGCATCATTCGATATTCGGAAAAATCTAGAAGCGGGAACAAATGTGATCTGTGATAGATTTACTTCTTCAAACATGGGGCATCAGGCTGGAAAAATTGAAAACTTAACTGAACGTGATTTATACCTTGAATGGTTAGATAACTTTGAGTTTAAACTTTTAAATATTCCAAGACCTGATAAAATTGTTTTCTTATATGTGCATCCAGAGATCAGTCAAAAACTAATGGCTGAAAGAGCTAATAAAGAGTATTTAAAAGGAAAGAAAAAAGATATTCATGAAGCTGATATGGATCACTTGATGAAAGCTTCGAATGCATTTTTATATGTAGCAAAGAAATATAATTGGATAGTTATAGATTGTGCACCTGAGGGAGAACTTTTGAGTATTGATATGATACATGAGATGGTGTGGAAGGGGGTGAATGCATAAAGGCTCTATTTCAATAATAACGGTTTTTTGCTATATTGAACCTATATGTTACAAATTGCAGAGCTAATAAAAATCCATTGTATTTCATTCTTAAAAAAGAACGATATATCAGAGGAGGAGATAGAAAAAATAAAATTTACCGTTGATGTAAACAAAGATATCGATAGGGGTGATTTGTATACAAACTTTGCTTTAGTTATGTCAAAACTATTTAATCAAAATCCTATAGTGATCGCTATCAATTTAGCGGAATATTTACACCAGCAACTAGATAAGACTATTTTCAAAAAAGTTGAAGCAGCTGATGCCTATGTAAATTTTTATTTAATTGATAATTTTGAAACCAAAACAGAAAAGATAAATCATCCAGAATTTACAGGAAAAAAAATCGCCTATGAGTATACCGATCCCAATCCGATGAAGGAATTTCATATCGGACACCTTATGTCTAATACGATTGGTGAAGCTATTTCTCGTTTGGGCGAACTTGGTGGCGCAGAAATAAAAAGATATTCATACCAAGGAGATACTGGACGTCACTTAGCGGTGACTATGTGGGGACTTCGCTTTATGGAAAATCCTTGGCCTGATGCGGAAAGTATAACGATAACAGATAAGGTAAAGTTTTTGGGACAAGCGTATGTTACTGGTAATGCAAAATTGGCGGAAGCAAAAGAGAAAGGAGAACAAGAATACTCTCGTGTAATGACAGAAATAGAAATCATGAATCAAAAAATTTATGATCGATCGGATGATGAGGTAAATACTTTGTATGATCAAGGTAAAGAATGGTCTCTGCAAAAATTTGAGCAGTTGTATGAAGTACTCGGAACAAAGTTTGATCATTATTTTTTTGAAAGCCAGACAGCACCTGTAGGTTTAAAAATTGTAGAAGAAAATCTTCATGCTACATCAAGTATTTTTACCACAGGAGAAAATGATGCCATTATATTTCAAGGTGAAGCCTATGACTTACATACAAGGGTATTCATCAATGCTAAAGGAATTCCAACATATGAATCTAAAGAGATAGGTCTAGCTCAAATGAAATATAATGTATGGAATTTTGATCGAAGTATTGTGATTACTGCCAATGAGCAAAACGAAGTATTTAAGGTAACTAACAAAGCGATTACACTTTTGATGCCGGATATAGGTTCAAAGATGGAACACTTAGGTCATGGTATGATGAGTTTTGTTGGGCAAAAGATGAGTTCTCGTACTGGAAAGATTATTGCCGGTGACGAATTTCTTGAAGAAATGATGGCGAGTTCTTATGAAAAGATGGCAGAGCGAGAGATGACTGAACAAGAAAAACAAAATGTATCGAAAGATATTGCAGTAGCTGCAATCAAATTTTCCATACTGAAACAAAACTTTAGAAAAAATATTATTTTTGATAAAGAGAAAGCGTTGTCGCTTGAAGGTGACTCTGGTCCGTATATACAATATGCGATTGTGCGAATCAATTCGATTGAGAAAAAAACTGAAGGATTAGGAATATCTGATGTTACTACTGTACCTTTAGGTGAAAATGAAATGTCTCCCGAAGCTCAAAATCTAAATAGAACATTGTGGCGATTTGATCATATGTGTTACAAAGCAATTGATGAATTTGCGCCGCAATATATCGCGCAGTATTTGATTGATCTTGCATCAAGGTTTAATAGTTTTTATAGTAAGAATAAGATTATTGAGGATGAGAAGGTGAATAAAGAACTATTTGATCTGTGTGTGAAGACGAGAGAGGTATTGACACAAGGGTTGACAACGCTTGGGATCAGGGTGGTTCCCAAGATGTAGGGTTTGTAAGTTGGACTGTGATAAACACAAATCAAATAGTCTTGTTTCGAGCTCAGATGGTCACAAGATTTTTAAGTTGATAGAGTCTTAGTTTCTTCACTGTACTATTTGATTAAAATTTTTTAAGGCATATATGTAAACGGCTGATTTGATGTCTTCAGATGTTCATATTATGAAATTTCACTCAACCTGCAGGCGATTATTTTTTTACTTAAATTATGCTAAACTGCACATATGACATCAATCGACGACATCCGAGACCAGCGAGTAGAAAAGGTAAAACTCCTGCAAGATAAAGGAATAGAAGCCTATCCAGTCTCATCAAATATAGATACAACAAATGCAGAATTCGCAGATTTTTTCAAAGATCTTTTGGGTTCTCAAAAAGAAATCACTTTAGGTGGAAGAATTATCTCAGTTCGTGGACAAGGAAAACTTGGGTTCGTAGATATCATCGATGGTACATCTGAGAAGGTACAGTGTTTCTTATCTTTAGAAAATATGGGTGAAGAGGGTATAAACAATTTTTTCGAATTTATAGATACTGGTGACTTTATAGAATTTACTGGAAAAGCCTATGTTACAAAAAGAGAAACTAATGCACTCTCAGTTACAGGATGGAGATTATTGACAAAAAGTCTGAGACCTATTCCGGATTCATTTTATGGTATTGAGGACGAAGATGAGAGATATCGAAAAAGATACTTAGATTTTATTTTAAATAAAGACAATCGGGATATGATGAAGAGACGAAGTATTTTTTGGAATACAATTCGTACATTTTTACTGAAGCGAGATTATATCGAAGTAGAAACTCCTGTGTTAGAAAATACAACAGGTGGCGCAGATGCACGACCTTTTGTAACACATCACAATGCGCTCGACATGGATGTGTATTTACGTATTTCAGTTGGAGAATTGTGGCAAAAAAGATTATTGATTGCAGGACTTCCTAAAACTTTTGAAATAGGCCGAGTTTTTAGAAATGAGGGAATGTCTCCAGAACATGCTCAGGATTACACAGCAGTTGAATTTTATGAGGCATATTCTGATTTTACTAAAGGTATGGAAATGACAAAAGAATTGTATATAAAGATTGCTGA
>JACMMR010000016.1 GCA_014378965.1 Candidatus Parcubacteria bacterium
ATATGATTCAAGAAATCTAAATCAGGCAGAAGTAAATAGACAAATTCAGAATAGCACTTTGACAACAAAAGCAACCACAACTACAGCAGCACAACAAAATAATCCTGTAGCAAAAGGTGCAACTGGAATAGCGAGTTGTTTAGGTTCACAGATCATTGCGAAAGCCATAGTTGGTGTAGCAACACAAGTTGCCAGTAAAGCACTAAGTGGTGCAACAGATATGCTTTTAAATGTACCCGTGGCTGAAAGTGGTAGTACAGGGGCTGCAGTTAAAATGGAGACAAGTGCACGCGTAGGTGGTAATATTTCAATATTTGGTATAGGAATTCCAGCTTTTCCGAGTTGGGACGCTATGGGTTATTGTATAGTAAACACAATGATTATCTATATCGCCGACTCAACAATACAATGGATAAACACAGGATTTGAAGGAAATCCAGCTTTTTTGAACAATCCTAATCAATTTTTTGAAGACTTGGCCAACCAAGAAAAGGTAGCATTTTTACAAGGCTTAGCATATGGAGTAAACTCTAGTGTTTGTGGAGTCTTTAAAAACTCTGTTGTCTCGGCAATATTAAGCAGGTATGGTAAAAATCAGCAGAATATGTACGGTCAACAAGGGTATCAAAATGGGGGATATAATGGGGGATATGGGCAAAATGGAGCTATAAGTGCCTGTCCTTTTGACCAAACACCTGGAAAATTAAACGCTTTTATGAACGGAGGGTTTAATCAAGGAGGTGGGTGGGATACATGGTTTCAGGTGAGTCAAAACCCTATGAGTAACCCATATGACACATATTTTGCAGCAAACGATAGAATGAACCAACAAGTTCAAGCTGTGCAATTAAGCCAAAATAGAGAATTGAATTGGAACAATGGGTATTTAAGTTTTAGAAAATGTGAAAATGGCGAAAAGGATAAAAGTAAGTGTTCAATTACAACACCTGGAACTGTGATCCAAAATCAACTTAATTCGACATTAAACCTTGGTAAAAACAGACTTGTTTTGGCTGAAAAATTTGATCAAGTTGTAACAGCAGTAGTGGATCAACTTATCACCACAGCATTAGATAAAGCGTTGGATCAAAATTCATACAGTTCTAGTCAAGGTTCATCACAATACAGCAATTCAAATCAATATAACAGACAATATAATACAGGTTCTGGAACATCAACATATGTTCAGCCACAATATGTTCCGTATGGAACAACAACTTATGCAACTACTTCAGGTAGAATAATCTACGGTAATTAAAATTGTTCTATTAATTTAATTTATTAAATTAATTGTAGTATACTATATCTAAATATGCGTATACATAATTCTCTACGAAATAATTTTTTTGGTGTGTTTTTGTTTTTGGTTTTGTTGGTGCCTGGGGTTGTTGGTGCGGCATATGATTATGGGACCACAAATACAGTAAAATTAAAACAAGCAGGTTGGAGTGATGTTGAAATAAAAAAACTAAACCAAAATGTAAATAATTTAAACACAGGTAGTACATATAAGAGTTTTTATAATGGTATCGATCTTTCAGTGAATCTATATAACACCGATCCTAAAAAAAATAGTTTAACACCAATCGAATTGGAAGGATTAAAGGAAAAATTAAAGGAAGGGGGTAGTAATGTAAAACAAGAAACATTAGTGTCAGAGAAGGTTTACCAAATAAATGATGGAAACACAACCAACTATGTTTATGATCCTACACCGGATAATAAAACAAATAATGATACAGTAGTTTTAGGAACAGCCACTTCAGAACGACTTTTTTTAAGTTACAAAACACCAGTTGCCAAGGAAAGAGTGGGTGCAACAAGAGATGAGAACGTGACCAGCAAAAGTGCAAACTCTCTTGACGGAGTTTTAAATGCAAACGATATTGCAAACGGTAGACAGTCTGGTGCAACCATTTCAAAGAAAAATTATATAACCAACTTAGAAGTTGATCAGGCAAATTTAATACAACAAAAGGTTGATGCAGAGGATGAGGTAAATAGACTCCAACAACAATTACAACAATCAACAGACCCGACTCAAACAGCATTGATACAGAAATCATTAGCAGATGCCACCGCCCGAATGAACAACGCATCAAGCTCATTAACTGGTGTAAACAACTCTTTATCAGGGGCATATAATGCACAAGCAGCGGCATCATATAATGCACGAAACACTACACCAACCACTTGTGGCACACCATCAGCTGGAGGTTTAATCACAAACTACTTTAACATAAACTGTGTTGTCAGCTTAGTCTCATGGATCACAAACATAATATTCAAATTCACATCTTTCATAGCCTACATAGCAGGTACATTATTTGACTACTCTCTTGAACTATCAATCAACTCCGCACAATTTTTCAAAAAACTTGGGGTGATAGAAATAACTTGGCAATTTATTAGAGATATCTTAAACATGACATTTATTTTTATACTCCTATGGACCGCAGTACAAATACTCATAGGAAATGATGCAAAGTATAATGCTAAGCAGGTTTTAACTAAAGTGATTATAGTTGCCATACTTATAAACTTCAGTTTATTTGCTGCAAAATTAATGGTTGATGGTTCTAATGTTGTTTCTTTGAAAATATACGAGGCAATGAAACAACCTAGCACAGAAGGTAAAGATGCAAGTATCTCGGAACGAATCATGAATACTGTTGGTTTATCAACCCTTTACAACGTAACAGATATTTTTGATGAAACTAAAACTAAGTCTCCTTCTGGTTGTGTTAATAATCCAGGTGGATTAATAACAATAGCAATCATGGGTTCTATATTTTTAATCATATTATCTTTAGCGTTAGGACTTGCAGGAATATTATTTTTAGTACGGCTTGTAAATATAATAATTTTGTTTATTAAATCACCACTTTGGGTATGGGGCTATGTGTTGCCAGGAAATTCTTTTGTATCAAAACAAAAAGATGAATGGTGGTCACAGATGATGCATGTACTGACTTTTCCGATTGTATATTTGTTTTGGATGTTGGTGGCAGTTATCATTTTTGATTCATTGAGTAGTGCCAAAACCGAAACAGGTGGACTATTGGCACTTATATGTAATACACCTGGTACACAAAATGGTGGTGCAGGAACAATGATATCTCTTGTTGCTATATTTTGTATTGTAATTATTTTTATGATGAAGGCAATAGAGTATGGTGTAAGTCACGCAGCTGGTCCAAAAGGATCTGTAGGGGGAGCATTTTCAACAAAAATGGCAAATAAATTTGCAGGATATCAAACCGCAATGACAAAAGGATTGGCAAAGAAGGCAGGGAGTGGAGTATTGGCTGTGGGGGGAATATCTGCTGGTGCTGCAAACAGAGGATTACTTTTTGCAAGAGATACTGCAGGACGAGTTGGAGGAGCAGGAATTAGTGCACTACACAAAGGTGAAAAAGAAGATAATGTTTGGAAGAGAGCAAAAGATGGATTCTTCAATCCTGGTATTGAGACAAAAGAAGCATTCAGAGATATGGCAAGAAAAACAGTTGTTAGTACACAAGGAGGAGCTCTTGACTATTTAGGAGTAACAAGTAAAGCAGCTAAAATTGCTGAAAAATATAAAGATCCTACAAACAAGGCAGGAGAAACAAAAAAACAAGCTGATGCACGAAGATCATCCAATGCAGTAGCTGACGAAACAAGAAAAGCAGATGCAATAGAACAGCAATTTAAAATTCTAACAGGAAAGGAGTGGTTGAAAAAGAACAGTGGTGGGACATTGGCGCAATATAAACAATATGTTGAAAATAAAATTGAAACAAGAACTGATGCAGTGTATGGAAAAAATATAGTTAATGCTCCAGCTGCGAATGGAAATACCCATCTTGAAAATTTAAGGGAAGCAGCTGTAGTTGAGTATGAAGAAGAAAAAAGGGATGCAAACGGAAGAGTAGAGAGGGATACGACAGGAAAGGCAATTATGGAAAAAAAATTCAAATTGGACGAGTATGCGATGCGGGGGGCAATGCAAAAGATGGCAAAAGAAGATAAAGTAAAGGATCTTTTGAAATCTCAAAAAACAAAATTTACAACATTCCAACACATCGAGGCAGAAGCTCGAATAAAAGCACTAGATACAAACGAAAAAACACAAAGAGTGCTTGCAAAGAAAAAAACTGATGACTCAGAAAAAACAAGAAATTATGAAAATGATATTCCAGACCTAAAAGAAACAATAGAGAAAATGGAGTTACAAAAGGGTGATGTTGATGCTGCTGTTGGGGCCAAAGTACAACTTATGATCAATCCACAAACTGATTATAATGGTAAACCTGTAAGGGCTGTTAATTCAGCGATTGCAAAACTTAACCTAGAAAGACGAAAGGGTGGTGGAGCGGATCCTTCAAAAATATTGAAATTAGAAGAAACTCTTGCAAATGCACATCAGACATACACCGACCACATCAAGAAAACACGATCGGACCTTACTGAAAAAGAAACAGCCTTCATGGACCACTTAGCAAAGCTAGATGAAAAGAAATAAAAAAATATGAACAACACTTACTACGAAGAAAAACTAGAAACCTTATCAGAAAATCTGCAGCATGCAGTGCTTATGTCAAATTGGAAAGAATCACTTGTTGCAATCCAAAATCAATTCAAATTACACATTGACCAAACTCAAATATTAGAAGAATCCACAATCAAATTAATGTTTGGAGATATCGATGCGCCTGATTTCATTAATCATATGTTTACTGAAGCACATATTAATTCAGAAATGGCAGCCGACATATTATTGGAGGTTGATCTTAAAATTCTTAAAAAAATAAGAGAGACTTTAGAGTCAATTGAAGCTGCTGATGAAGCAGAAGAAAAAATGGAAGATATGTTATTAAATGATGATGATCGCGAGGCAAGAGAGACCAGTGATAATTTTGCAAAATATTATACCGAAATAGACAAAATCAACAAACAAACTGAAGAAGAACTATTAGCTGAAGGCATCCTCCCGGATGGCTCCAACATCACAGACGAGATGCTCGGCATAACACAAGAAATTCCAGAAAACATCTCACAAGAAAAAGATGACCTACTCAACGAAATAAACACACCATCAAAATCATTTACAAATATAAATCTTTTTTCTACACCAAAACCAATCATCGAGCCAGAACCTGAACCAATACCAGTGGACCATCAAATAGAAAATGTAAGCCTAGAGAAACCATTCCATGAAGAAAACATAATTCCAGAAATACCTCAACCGATAGCACAACCAGAAATCAAACCCGCTCCAATCTCAACAACACTAAAACCAACAGACGAAATTAGAAAACCAATAACAATAAACCTTGACGACATATATAGAGAACCACTAGAATAAACATATGAGATACCAAGTACCACAATTTATAGAATTTGATAGTAAAATTATCGGCCCTCTAACCTTTAAGCAATTTATCTATATCTTAGGGGCCGCTGGTGGTACATATATACTCTATAAAATTTTTGGGATATTTCCAGGTATTATACTTATAACAGCATTGTGGGCATTGGCTGGAGCGCTTGCTTTTGTAAAAGTAAATAATAAAAGCTTTGTAGATATATTAGCAGCTGGCTTCTCATACATGGTAAAATCAAAACTGTACATTTGGAAAAAAATAGATAGGCCAGTCACCGCAGAAGAAAAGGTAGAATCTACAGACACAGCAGATTCGTTCTTAGCACCCTCATTATCCCAAAGCAGACTTAAAGACTTAGCGTGGAGTTTAGATGTTAACAAAAGTGTATATCCAACAAAAAAACAATAAATAAACATGAACTTCCTCGGTTCGGAAATAAAAATTGAATAATACCTATATATCTGCTATAAATATAGGTATGGCGACTATAGTTTAGTGGTAAAACCCAGGTTTGTGGATCCTGAGTCGAGAGTCCGATTCTCTCTAGCCGCCCATGAAGACGAACCCATCACAAGATTTTGTACCTATTAGTGAAATACGAGAAGGTATAATGATTTTAAAAGATGGCTCTATGAGAGCTGTTGTATTAGCAACATCTATTAACTTTGCCTTAAAATCAACAGAGGAGCAGGAATCAGTGATTTATCAATTTCAGAACTTCTTAAACTCATTAGATTTTACTGTTCAAATATATGTACAATCAAGAAAATTGGATATTCGCCCATATGTTGCTTTACTTGAAGACAGATTACGAGCTCAAACAAGTGATTTGATGAAGATACAGATCAGTGAGTATATTATGTTCATCAAAGGACTTACTGAAGGGTCAAGCATTATGACTAAAAGCTTTTTTTTGACGGTACCATATGCACCAACACTAAATGCGGGTAGAAATCTTTCAAATTTACTAAAGAAAAAAGATGATATAACAAATCAAAAAAATAAAAATGATGATTTTGAAGAAGTTAAAAATCAAATAGAACAAAGAATATCTGTAGTGGAGCAAGGGCTATCTCGATGTGGTGTAAAAATCGCACGTCTTGGTAGTGAAGAGTTGGTAGAATTATTTTATAGAATATTTAACCCAGGAGATGCAGAAAAACCAATAAAGATGTAAGATATACATATGGGATTTCTCGATTTTTTTAAACCAAAAAATAACACTCAAATTAGACAAATTACTTCAATTTTGCCGAAAGATATCTATCGATCTGCAGTGTTGGAATTAAAGGATATTATTGCACCATCTGCACTAAAAATAAGTCCGAAAACATTAAACCTAGGTGAAAAACTAGTGCGAAGCTTCTTCGTAATGTCTTATCCAAAGTACCTTTCGGATTCATGGTTTTCACCAATCATAAACCTAGATAAAGCTTATGATATATCGATTTTTATCCATCCCATTGACACATCGGTTATATTAAATGAATTTAAGAAAAAAGTAGCTGAGGTACAAAGTCAAATCAATGATAGGGAGGAGAAAGGTTTAGTTCGTGACCCACAACTTGACGCATCATATCAGAACTTAGAGCAACTTCGTGATAATCTACAACAAGCACAAGAGAAAATTTTTGATGTGGGAATATATATATCTGTATATGGTGACAGTGAAGAAGAGTTGAATAGGGTTGAATCAGAAATAAAATCAACACTTGAGGCTTCTCTTGTGTTTATAAAACCAGCACTTTTTCAACAAGAACAAGGTTTCAAAACAACAATTCCTGTGTCTACTGATGAATTAGCAGTGCACTCAAAACTAAACTCATCACCTTTGTCTTCTATTTTTCCATTTATCTCATTTGACCTTACAGAAGGAAAGGGGATATTATATGGACTTAACCGTCACAATAATAGTTTGGTGTTATTTGATCGTTTTTCTCTTGAAAACTACAACTCTGTTACTTTTGCAAAATCTGGTTCTGGTAAATCATATGCGACCAAACTTGAAATACTTCGATCACTCATGTTTGATATAGATGTAATTGTGCTTGATCCTGAAAAGGAGTATGAAAGAATGACTGAAACACTTGGAGGAAGATATTTTAATATTTCACTAACATCAGAAAACCATATCAATCCATTTGACCTTCCTATACCACATGAAGATGAGTCTCCATCTGATGTTTTGAGGTCTCATATTGTAAATCTTGTTGGACTTTTTAGACTGATGCTTGGAGGTTTGACACCAGAAGAAGATTCTATAATAGATAGGGCTATTTCTGAAACCTATGCACTTAAAGATATCACCCCTGAAGCCAATTTTTCAGCCATAGAACCACCTTTAATGTCTGACTTTGAGCTTGTACTTGCAGGACTCGAAGGAGGGGAGTCTTTGGTTCAAAGACTTACAAAATATACAAAAGGAACATGGTCAGGATTTATAAACAGGCCTTCAAATTTGGATATAAATAAAAAATTGGTAGTATTTTCACTTAGAGATATGGAAGATGAGCTAAAACCTATTGCTATGTACATTGTGATGCACCATATTTGGGGATTGGTACGAAAAGAGATTAAAAAGAGACTGTTGGTAGTTGATGAGGCATGGTGGATGATGAAATCAGAAGATACAGCCTCATTCTTGTTTGGATTGGCTAAAAGAGGTAGAAAATATTACCTCGGTATATCAACAATTACTCAAGATGTGGAGGATTTCTTAAGATCTCCATACGGATTACCGATTATCACCAACTCATCAATGCAGTTTATGTTGAAACAATCACCAACATCTATTGATATGGTTCAAAAAACCTTTAATCTTACTGATGAAGAAAAATTTTTGTTGCTCGAGTCTGGTATTGGTGAAGGAATATTCTTTGCTGGACAAAAACACGTTGCTTTAAAGGTTGTGTCTTCGGAAACTGAGCATAAGATTATTACTTCAAATCCTGAAGAGATATTAAATAATCAAAAAGAGACTCAAAAAACATGGTTACACAATTAGGACAGAGGCCGAGTAGAATGGAACGAAGAGACTCTTCTGAGTTTGAAAAACCTAGTAGAATAGAGAGGGTAGTGAGTTTAGGTGGGAACAAGAATCCTTTAAACAGCCTCAATAAAATTAGTGATGTGAAAAATACTGTAGGTAATGTTTTTAAGAAGCCTTTATCCCTAAATTTTATTTGCATGTTTATGGTATCAGGAACTTTAGATATAATAGGTGTTTTTACAACTGAATTTCCTGGATTCAGCATACTCCTTTCAATACTCTATAATATTATTTTTATACCGTGGTTTTATTTTTCAGGTATAAAATTTAACATGAAAAAAATTGGGTCAATGGGAGCAACATCAATACTTGAAGATATCCCCATTGTTGAGGCTTTACCTTGGATGACTATTAACACAATCTACTCCTACTATTCAAAGTAAAATCTGATATAATTATCACATGAGTTTTTTCTCTAAAATATTTTTGTTATTGATATTCATGTTTTCTTTTTCTATAAATACCTCCGCCGCAACTGGACCAGAAGATCTTCCAGAACTTAAAGAAAAAGTATATTACAATGTATCACCTGAAAGACCAAACGTTGGAGACAATGTTCAATTGGAGGCAGAGATGTATGGTACAAATGTTAAGGATGCAAATTTTGTATGGAAAATGGCTGGAAAAACATTTAAAGAAGGTGTGGGGGCGAACAGAGTAAATTTTACTTTGTCAGAAAAAACAAAAGTTGATTTAACCATCACAACAGGATCAGACGTTATAATACAAAAATCATTTGAATTTGATCCTAAAAAAATTATTATTATTTGGGAATCAAAAACATATACACCACCATTTTACAAAGGTAAACCCTTATATTCAAAAGAATCTAGTCTTATTTTAAATGCAATAAATCTTGATCAAGAAAACCCGCTGACAAATGTATACAATAACTACACTTGGAAAGTTGATACAACAGTCAAAGGTAATGAATCTGGTGTGGGTTATTCATCATATGTATATCAAGGTGATATTTTAGGATTAGAGCCTTTGCTTACAGTCTCTATGACAGGAATTGTTTCAGCAAAAGACAAAGCAATTGGCAGAACTGCTGCTCGAGGAGGACAATCCTTGTTAAGAGTTCAATCGTTTCCAACAGAAATAATGAGTTATGAAAAATCACCATTACTTGGAGTGCTTTTTAATAAAATGCTGAGATCTCCTTACTACCTTAATCAAAGTGAAACAACATTAGTATCCTACCCAGCCTATTACGCATTTTCATCATCATTGTCTGGATTATACGAGTGGTACATAAATGATGTAAAAATAAATACAAGCTTAAATGAATTATCTTTTAAAAAGAAAAAAGATAATGAGCAGTCACGATTAACAATTAGTATAAAAAATGATGCGTCTATATTGCAGTCGAGAGATGCTACATATGTAATAGATACAAATAGAAAATAAAAATGAATAAAACAACATTCACAATAATTATACTATTTCTATTATCATTTTCTATTGTTGTTAATGCAGCGCCACCAGAATCTTCTGGATCAATATTGGATACCCTTATACCATCTAAAAAAAATTGTAATTTCGTATCCGATAAGTTATACGAACCATTTTCAGGTATAGGGCAAGATTTTCCAGGAGTTGGAAAAATGATGAAGAAAGGAAGGGATGAAAAGACTGATTGTGTGAAAGTTGCGAACGGAACAGAAAATCTCCTCGAACTTCTTTTTACGACAGCAATCACAATTATTATTGTGTTGACTGTAATTAGTATATCTGTGGCTGGAATACAATTCATGACAGAGCAGGCACAAGGACAAACTCAAGGAGCAGCCAAGAAGAGATTACAGAATAGTTTTATTGCGTTGGGGTTAGGGTTGTTGTCGTATACGATATTGTATACAGTGAATAAGCAGTTGGTGAATTTTACATTTAATCCAGTAGGTATTGATATTAAAGGTTCGATTGGGAGGGGTATTAACGATGCAAATATTGCAGCG
>JACMMR010000017.1 GCA_014378965.1 Candidatus Parcubacteria bacterium
AAAAATAATGAAGTGGAATATGATAAAAAAACTCTATCAGTAGAAAGGGGAATAGACTTGTTATGGAAAAAAGTTAGAAAAGGATTGGCAGGTCCAGGATTTTTGGTTGGTATTCCGGTATACCTCGAGCCATTGGCTAAAAAATCAGTTGAAGACAATAGAGTAGTAGAAAGATTTCAGGTTATTCTCGCAGGATCTGAGCTAGGAAAAGGGTTCTCAGAACTCAACGATCCTATAGATCAAAGAGCTCGATTTATGTCCCAACAAGCACTTCGAGATGCAGGGGATGACGAGGCTCAGATGGCTGACCTCGAATATGTTGAAGCAATGGAATACGGTATGCCACCAGCATTTGGTTTCGGAGTATCAGAAAGATTATTTAGTTTTTTTGAAGGAAAATCGATTCGAGAGTGTCAGGCATTTCCATTGATGAGGAAGAAGATTTAATATAAATTTTTATTTATAAAATCTTTGCACCATTCTTAACATAAGCTTATAATAATGATATGAATAGTTTAAGAGACGATGATATAAATAAAATAAATAAGTTAAGACAAAAATTGTATTCCAGAACATTGACAGACAATGCATCTAGACTTAATCCACTTCACAAACATGATTTAGATGTGCCATCAAATTGGAATGAAAAAGTAAATGAAATAAAAGATACAGGTTTAGAAAAATATGTAGAACAAGAAAGTAAGAAAGAAAGCATATCTGATTTTCTAAATAATAAGTTTGAAAGTCAAAGAGGTGATCATAATAGTCAAGAAAGAGCTCAAAAGATTGAAGGCAGGTTAGAACAAACTATGGCTGGTCTTAAACTAGCTGAAGCTGAGCTCGATGGACATAATCAAAATAGCTTATACCCTAATTTAAAAAAACATATAGAAACAAAAGCAAAAGACAATAGTATCAATCCAGATTTTCAATCTGATTATCATCCAGATTTAAAAACAATTAAAATAGGTGAGTCTGCTGATATGCAAGGAAAAAATACTAGAACCAGTAAGAAAAATAAGTTTACAATTGGTTTCATTATATTCATGCTTATTTTCTTTTTCTTTGTAGGGGCAGGGTTCTACACATACTTTAAACTGGTACAAGGAACTAACACTATTTCAACAAATAAAATTGATATAAAAGTTACTGGACCAGTATCTGTTAAAAGTGGAGAGATCTCAGATTTTATTGTTGATATCACAAATAATAATACATCTGAGCTTATATTATCTGACTTGGTTATTCAATACCCAGATGGTTCAAAATCAGCTGTAGATAGAAATCAAGATTTAACTAATGAAAGAATTTCTATTGGAACTATAAAGCCGGGCGAAACGATTAGACAAAAAAATTCTGTAGTATTCTTTGGTGAACAAAATGTTAAGAAAAATATTCGATATTCATATCAGTTTAATATTAACGATTCAGCTACTATTTTTAAAACTGATAAAGATGTTGGAGTTTTCATAGCAGGTAGTCCTATAAATATTGTGGTAAGTAATGTAAAAGAAATTAATAACAATCAAGAATTAACTTTTAATATTGATTTAAGTTCTAACAGTGAAGAGGTTTTAAAAAATATACAATTGAGAGTTGATTATCCTTTTGGATATAAATTATTAGAAGCGACACCAAAACCATTATCTGATAATAATACCTGGTCATTTGATAGTATCAATCCATTATCATCAACAACTATAAGACTTAAAGGTAAATTTATTGGAGAGGTTAATGTAGATAAAAATTTCCGTTTTACGCTTGGTGTAGAAGATGTCAAAACAAAAGAAATGTTAACAGTACTGACAACTCAAGATACTCAGGTAGCTATACGTAAACCATTTGTTGTTACAAAATTATTACTCGACGGTGATAATGTAGATAACAAGGCTGTAACATATGATCAAAATATGAAAAATGATTTAGTTGTTACAAATAATTTACCTGACGCAATAACTGATGTTCTGGTAGAAGTTTCACTTGGCGGTGTACTTATAGATAGAAGAAGTATAAATAGTAGTGATGGATTTTATGATTCAAATAGGGATGTAATTTTTTGGGATAAATCTTTAAATACAGGACTGACTACAATTGCTCCTGGTGAAAGTCGAGAACTTAGTTTCAATATCCGAACCTTATCGAGTACTGAAAGTTTGATTAAAACCTTGAGACGATCAACATCTGATTTGGTTATAAATGTAAAAGCTCAAAGACTAAGTGAAAATAGGGTTCCAGAAACCATTGTAGCAAGTACCAAGAAGCAGTTACGCTTGCAGACTGATGCTGTACTCAATTCTAATCTAGCATATGATAAAGGAGTGTATTCACCAGAGGTAAATAAAGAAGTGGTATACAAATATATTGGAAATATTTCAAATACTGCAAATACGATAAAAGATGTAAATTTTACAGCTAAGCTTCCACCCAATGCATCTTGGAAAGGTGTGTATGGTCCAAACATTCCTCCTGCATCTATAAAATATAATCAATCAACTCGAGAACTTACGATACACCTTAGTGACGTGGAAGCAGGAGCAGGGATAGATAAGCCTATTCGAGAGTTCTACTTCAAAGTAGGATTTACTCCAACATTAACTCAAACAGGACAATCACCTATTGTGATTATGGATCCAACTTTAACTGCTACAGATAGTTTTACGGGGGAGAAAATGCAGTTGAAGACGAACTCAGTGAAGACACAGGTAACGACAGGGCAGTACGCGGAGATGGGTGGAGTGGTGAAATAGGCTCTGATTTATGTTAATCTATATTGCATATGGCTAAAGAAACAACCTTAGAAGATATTATCTCACTCTGTAAGCGTCGTGGTTTTATATACCAAGGTTCTGACATATACGGAGGGCTTTCGGGTACATGGGATTACGGTCCGTTAGGGCTTATGATTAAAGATCAAGTGAAGAGAATATGGTGGGAGAGGTTTGTTGATAATCGCTCTGATATGTATGGAGTTGATGCGGCGATTTTGATGAATCAAAAAGTGTGGAAAGCATCAGGACATGTTGATACTTTTACAGATCCGCTAGTTGAAGATCTTAAAACAAAAAAAAGATATAGAGCCGACCATGTTCTTGAGGCAGCTGGTTTTTCTGTTTCTGGAATAACTATAGAGGAGATGGGTAACATGATTAGAATTAACGAAATAAAATCAATTGACGGAAATAATTTTGGTGAAGTGAGAAAGTTTAACATGATGTTTAAGACAAATATTGGTGCTATTGAGTCAGATGATAACGTGGTGTATCTAAGGCCAGAAACAGCTCAAGGTATGTTTGTTAATTTTAAAAATATTCAAGATACCTTTCATCCAAAACTTCCTTTCGGGTTAGCTCAGATTGGTAAGGCTTTTAGAAATGAAATTGCACCAAGAGATTTTGTGTTTAGAGTACGAGAGTTTGAGCAGATGGAAATAGAATATTTTACAAATCCAAAAAATGCAGATGAGGCATTCTCACATTTTCAAAAAGAAATAAAAGACTTTATTATTGACATCGGTCTTGATAAGGACAAGCTGCACGAACTTGAGATAGGGAATGAAGACAGGGCGCACTATTCGTCAAGAACAATTGACTTTGAGTATGATTTTCCAATAGGAAGAAAAGAATTATTTGGTTTGGCAAATAGATCAGACTTTGATTTAAAAGCACATTCAGAGGGATCAAAAGTTGATTTATC
>JACMMR010000018.1 GCA_014378965.1 Candidatus Parcubacteria bacterium
AAATAAGTTTATGTTCTCAAATAGGATATTTTTTTTTCAAAAAACCTCATTCTTCGCCGGAGGCCGAAAATTTTTAGGTGTTAATATCTTACAACTTCCGGCCGACCTTTTTTTTTTTTTTTTCTGTTTTTCCAGGATCACTTTTTGTTGTTAAAATCTTAAAACTTTAGATATATTGTCTCAAAGCATCGTGCAATGATATGACAAAGGCTATTATAGCTAAGAAAAGTAATTGACAATTATATGTTAAAAAGTAGACATACGGTACTTTCAAAAAATAAAACAATTACTACAAATTATTTTTTATTGAGGATGAATTGTTTTCATGAGTAGTATAATAATGTCATCGGTAGTATAATAATATTTTTTCAGCTTGGATACAAAACAACTAGACATATCTCGTTCGCGATGATATTGCTTTTTGGGAGGAGTATCTAGAAGATTCTGCTAATGCAATCAGAAATAAATTAGTCGATTATTATCATCTAGAGATAGATGAAGTTGGACCTGATGGATTTAAGGTCTGTGGATTTATAGATTGTACTATTACCCGATCATGTCGTACTGGAGGTGGACTTATGGCGTCTGGACAAGCTGCAGCAAGATGGCCCCTATTAATTCAGCAAGCATTTTATACTGGTTTTAAAAATTACACGGCTTGAAACACCAGACTATAGGTTAGTTTAAATTATTGTGATTTGGTTTATATTTCTATCTTTCATTAGATTTTATTTTGTGTTTATTAATTTTTTATGATGACACATCTTATGAATTCAAAATACACTTTCGTAGGTTTGGCAAATGGAATGGCATTTTATGTTTCAAAAGCTCTTTCATGTAGACGACATGATTTGCATTTGCTTGCAGAATCAAATATGAACGAACTGATATCTGCACTTACATGGTTAATGATATATGGGGATTCAGCTTATCATGAGATGGATTCGCTCACGAGTGCTTCGGAAGGTTGAGCATTATTATGTTATATATGACTAGCTTAATTTATTATATACATATATGCATTATTCTATATATAAAGCTTTTTTATTATTGTGTATACTACGCAGTAGTAAACTTTTGATGCTATCATACATATTTATTACTTTATATTAACATAAATCTTTATAATCATTATCATAATTTTTAGATATGCCATTAGCGCTTCGACAGGGTATGAGTAGATGCCGTGAGAGTGTAGAATGGATGTACAGGGATTTTGGTGAATTCTGGAAAATAACTAGTCGTCGTGACATTTTCAAGTTGCTCAATGGATTTGTTCGAGCTAGTTATATTCTAGACTTATGTTTCTTTTTTAATAATTTTTATAATCGCATGTATGGTAATCAATATTCACAAACTACCTAGTTTAGAAGTCTACACAGCTAATGGTATGAGACCTTGTGCAGACGTAGATGGAGAAGAAGAGTAAAGTGTATTTTTTTGTATTTTTATCATAATATTTGTGCATGTACAAGATTATGTTATTATTGATACATCATATTACTTGTGTATAGAATCATCTAGAAACATATTTTACTCTTCGATTGTATAAAAAAAACTTTTTTGTAGTAATATATTAATTATTAAATTTTCAAAATAAACCAATATTTAAAAACCAATTTTTATTTTTATATATACATATTCTTATTGGTTTTACACGAAATCAAATGATGTATACGTATATATATAGTATATAATAAACAATAGAATGACAAATTTATTTATTTACTAAAGATAAATATATAGTGAGAGATAAATAAGAATATTCTAATTATTTTTTTTTGCCACCAGAATTTTAAAACTTAATTTCATACTGAACATGAAATCCATCATCTGACTATTTTGTTGTTGAAATTGCTGTTGAGATAGTTGAGATTGCTGTTGAAATTGTTGAAATATTTGTTGTGTTTGTAATTGTGATTGATGAAACAACTCTGCTGTTAATCTATTAGAAGACTTAACAGCATTAATAAGGATTTGGTTTTCTTTCTCTGTATCGGCACCATAGCTATCCTCAAACTGAGCCATAAACCTATCTGTGTCCTCATCAGATTATGAGCCGCATCCCTTTTGCCTCTTCTTTTAAACTTCACCGCTATCATCAGATGATGTCTGAGATGATCCTATACCATTTACAAAGTTTTTTACTGATTTGTTAATAAAAGGTGTTGTTTGACTATCATCAAGTAATGTTGAAGCAAGATTCTTTAATACTTCCCTACCTTTACCAGAAGTAATAGTCTTAGTTATTTTGGCAATTGTTGCGGTTTTTTGTTATTTATCAACTTTTTTCCTCTCTGTTTCCAAGCGCTCTTGTGTCTGACATCAAATGATCATAAGAAGTGAACGGACCATTGCACTTAGGTTCTTGCCCATGTTTTCATCACCGTATCCAGCATTTTTGCACCAATCTGAAAGAATCTCTTCACAAAGTTCTCTTAAACGGGCATGAGCTACAG
>JACMMR010000019.1 GCA_014378965.1 Candidatus Parcubacteria bacterium
CAAAAAGGTTTAAAAGGTGATGTAGCTCAGTTGGTTAGAGCACAGGATTCATAATCCTGGGGTCGAGGGTTCAAGTCCCTCTTTCACCACCACTTACGACGCCCCTTTCGAAAGATTGGGGCGTTTTTTTATACTGATTTTCTCGATTAGTAGCCGCCTAGTAGCCAACAAGCAAATTATAGCTCTAATTTCAAAAAAATTAACTAGACAATCTAGTGGTGCCCTTTAGTTATTAATTGTGTTTATAATTATTTGCTACTTCAATTCTGCACATTAAATGTGAAATAAGACTTAACAAATCTAGGCAATCTTTCTCCGAAAAAAGTCCTGAAACAGAAAGGTCCATAGCTTCCTCATGTGCAACCACATTACGTCCGCCAGATATTATTCCCTGTGAAAGCATTCTTTGAGCATTTTCAATGTTATCAGTAGTACTTGTTGCAAAATTAGTACCATTAACTCGCAAATAACCTACTGCTACTTTTAATATCTTAGTTGCATCCGAACCAAATACATTTCCCATAAGATCTAAATCCCTCTCGATAGTCACACCAGCATATTCACGAGTACGATTTGCGTATCTTTTCACTGACTCTAAAAACGCAGCATAGTAATTCTGGCTTATGTATCCTTGTGCAGAAGCATCTCTGATTTCTGGATGTAGATGTCGCCAATGTAATGCTGGGTACTCAGGAATAAGCTCGTGCAGCGCCTGCACCACAGGATTATATGAGGTATCCACACCCTCATCATCACTCATTGTGTTTACAATTTTTTCTGCTAATTTCTTAATATTTTCTGGTAATGTTGCAAACCATTTCTGTTTATCGATACCCGTTTTTTCTCTAAAATCGTCATCCTTTTTATCTTTTCTTTTTTCTCTCCAACTTATACCAACTTTCGTCACAAGCTCATTTAACCACTCCCTAAATTGGGCCATTTTTTCATTTTCCCAATTAATAGATTGTCGGTTCGTGGAAATAACATCCTCGTCAAGTAGATCAATAAAATCAGCCTTGATCCATCCGGTTAAATATTGGTAAAAATGGCTAGATGTGCTATTCGAAAAAAACTCAGGTGCATTTACTAGTTTGCCACGAGAGAAAATAGTAATCCCCCTTAAACCAGAACTAGGCTTTACTGGAGTCTTACTCGTTATGAGATTAAATTCAATAGAATCAAGATACTCAAATGGGTTCAACTCTAAGCTAGTTTTATCCCAAGAAAATTCGTGCTCGATTTGTTGATAACGTCTTTCATTGGTAATTTCAATAGTTTGTCCATTGTTATTTTTTAAAATAATTTTAAAATTATTATCAACAATAAATAATTTTGAAAGGCTATCTGCTGTTGCTTCCAAGTCAAAAGAAGATTTTCTTTTTAATTGTCTCAGAGTTATATAGGTACCATCCAAGCGCTTAGTATCTTCGTCTTGAACTTCTGACTCTGGTTGATATACACTTTCAGATTTAAGCAAAGCATTCCAATCCAGTTTGAATCTGTTACGTTTTCCGCCTTGAGCAGTGTCAAATACGATTTCCTCAGCCAATCCGAACAGGGCTAATTTACCTAACCCCTTTTTACCAGTCGGCAATCTTTTATATTTTGTTGAAGGTTTATCTCCTTCGAGATTGCGCCGGTTTCTCCCAATTACAAGAAATTTATTCTGTATATCATCAGCACCCATACCAGTACCATTGTCACTAACTGTAATTGTTTTAGGCTGGCCATTAAGCTCGTGAAATTCGACTATAACCTCGCTGGCATCCGCATCATATGCATTAGAAATTAGCTCGGCTAATGCTGGAGGTAAAGTAGAATACATTTTTACCCCTAAATGTTCGATAGTTCTTGGATCAAACCTCAGTTCATACGCCATAACCAACTCCCCTTTCGAACGTTTTCTCTTATGCTATTTATTAGGTTAAAGCTACTAGCTCCTCGAATAAGAGTATGCCCTATTATTTATAGCTTTTCTAATATTCCGATCACACTAAACTCTAGTTATTAAGCAAAAAAATTTGGAGCAAACTATTACATATTTGTGCTATCTTTAAGGGCATAAAAAAGGATATTTAACTTGTGTAAAAAAATACTTTACCTAACACTAAAAAAGCCACAATTTCAAGTTACTGTTTCAGGTGAAAAAAAATCAGAGTTTAGAAGACCGAGTAAATGGATTTTAAGCAGGGTATTAAATAAACAATATGACTTTGTAAAGTTCACAAATGGCTATGGTTCAGATAAACCTAGCTTTAGGTGTGAATTTAAAGGCTGGAAATATGCTGAGCCAAAAAGATATGTTTATAGCAATGGGTTAGTTGTAAATACTGACTCGAATTATATTGAAATTGTATTGGGGTGTATTTTAGAAGTGGAAAATTATAAAAATGAAATATAAGTTTATTGACCTGTTTGCGGGGATAGGCGGTTTCCACTTAGCACTTAGCCAAAATAATATGGAATGTGTTTTTGCTTCTGAAATCGACGAAGCCGCAAGAAAAACTTATTTGGCTAATCACAAAATACCGCCTCACTCATTTAATGACGATATAAGAGCAATATCACCTAACGATATACCCGATCATGACATATTGTGTGCAGGCTTCCCTTGTCAACCATTTTCCCAAGCTGGTCACAAAAGAGGATTTGATGATATTGCAGACTCTGACCGGGGTACACTTTTTTTTAGCATCTTAGAGATTTTGCATGCAAAAAGACCCAAAGCTTTTATCTTAGAAAACGTCAGGCACCTGCTAAAGCATGATAATGGCAGGACTTTTAACATAATTCACGATCATCTAACTGAAGCTGGATATTCAGTGAATTATAAAATTATTAAAGCTTCAGAATTTGGAAGACCTCAGCTTAGACCAAGAATTTATATTGTCGGATTTGATAATAACAATGTAGATACTACAAAGCCTTTCTTGTTCCCTAAAAGCATACCGTTAAAAATGACAATGTCAGATGTTTGGGAGAGTAAATGTGATCGAGAGATTGGATTCACATTGCGAGTTGGCGGGAAATGTTCGCCAATCGATGATAGAAGAAATTGGGATGGTTATTGGATCAATGGGGAAGTAAAGCGATTAAAACCGAAACAGGGTAAACGTATGATGGGTTTACCTGAAGACTTCATTTTTCCCGTTCCAGAAGCACAAGCAATGAAGCAGCTTGGTAATAGTGTTTGTGTCGACGTTGTAAAACATATCGGATCAGAAGTAAGAGCATACTTAGATAGAAACTCAAAAAAATCGATGGTAAACAATGAAATTAGCCAAGAAGAGGTACAGCTTAAATATGCAATCAACTAAAAAGAACAGAGGCGAATGGAGTGAGCTTTATGTTTTTTGCCAACTGATTCTCAAAAACACCCTTCCGTTTGGCGATACCAACGGGCGCGCCGTTGATAATGATTTTTTGACAATATTGAAGCTGGCACACGATCATGAGGAAGCTATTTTTAATAGGCTAAAAAACGGGAAGCTGCAGATCGTAAAAAATGACGGCGCTATAGTTAAAGAACTATTAATATCAGAGGCGTTTGACGAGGGGCAGCTTAAAATTATTTTTGATCAAATAAGAAATGGTGTTGGTCGTACGTTTAATATGGATTCATTTATCCCAATAATGAACAAACTAAATATCCAGAAATTTAAGGGGAATTCTTCAAAAAAAGCGGATATATGGATTGGTTTTGATTATCAGGCAACCATTCATGACTTAGATCCGATGGGCATCAAATCATATGCGGGAGGTGCCCCCACCTTACTTAACTCCTCTAAGGTCACTAATTTTATATATGAGATTACCAATTTTACGGGGAGTGTTAACCAAGTAAATGCGATTGAAAGTAGAAGCAAAATAAAAGATCGTGTAAAGAAAATACTTGCTGAAGGAGGAGTATTTACATATACACCTTCCAATGACAATGTGCATGAGAAAAACCTCAGAATGGTAGACTCAAAAATGCCTGAATTACTAGCTGAAGTATTAATAAAATACTACAGAGGTGATGGCTGTCTTTTATCAAGTTTGGTTGTTGAGGAGCAAAAAATTGCGCGGTTTAAAGACTATTTAAAAGCAGTAGTCTTAGGAATGTTTTCATCAAAAGAGTGGGATGGAAACTATACCTCTAACGGCACGATAATTCTCCATGACGCAGATACTTTGGTTTTATACCATGTCATGAAAGACAAAATCTTCAAGGATTATTTTTTTAGTAAAACAAAGCTTGATACTCCAGCATCTAGGAATGGATTCGGAAAGTTATATATAGAAAACAATAAAATCTACATGAAGCTAAACCTTCAAATCAGAAGTATATAAAAAACTTGGGTTCTGCTTCATTTTGGGATGTAAAAAATGTTAGAACATAAGACTCTGGAACAGCGCAGTCGCAATATGGCGGCGGTCAAAGCTTCAGATACCTTGTCGGAAGTTTACAAAAGGAAACTACTCTTTTCTGAAGGGTTCAGATATCGTCTCAAACAAAAGGGCTTGCCAGGGAAACATGATATTGTCTTAGCTAAATACAAAACTGTAGTTTTTATTCACGGTTGCTTTTGGCACAGACATCTATGCCATTTAGGAACCACGCGCAAATCTAATACAGACTTCTGGAAGAAAAAATTTACCTCCAATGTAGATCGAGACAATAGAGTTATTCAATCCCTTTTGGAATTAGGGTGGAGGAAAGTAATAATTTGGGAGTGCGCAATTAAAGGTAAACTTAAACTGCCTAAAAATATTTTAAAGTTAAGACTTTTTTCAAGTATTTGTGAGAATCCCGAAAAAATAATTGAAATTTATGGCATAAAAATAACCTGAGAGATATCACACCGTATTGAAAGCCATGCATTCGAAGCTGCTGTAGACGCATTATTTCATCTAGAAAAAACAGAAAAGAATTATAAAAAAAAGAGCTATTTCTGTAGGCTTGAGGGCAACAATACAGAGTCAGCTAAATTTGCATAAGTTTCATATTCACGCCATTTAGGGCGTAAGTTTTGATTTACTGCGTCATATATTTGACCTGGCATAGATTCAGGCTTGGAATGACCAGATTTACCCTTAATCCAGATAGTCAGAAACTCCTTTTTTTCTGTTTCTTGCTGATGTAGCCATTCTTGCCAAAATAAAATCCTCATAGGGGCATCGATATCTTCAACTTTATAACTCTCAAATAACATAGACTTTAGTAATTTCCATGCCATGTAGAGTCTCCAAACAAGACGTGGATTAGTGAAGTCAAATTCTTGAGTTAACTTTTTGAATAGCACTTTTTCCTCAACCAATGAAGTTTGAGAAATCTTGATCATAGTGCTGTCGCTCACAAGTGTTTCAAGTTCATCTGTTGTGGTTTGAGAATCCTCAAATGAACTTTGATTAGGAATTTCTTGTGTAGATTCGGATATGTTAGTTGCAACTCCTTCAGCTTTCTTAAGAGCATCTGTGATAATTGTTGAATCAGAAATATCTTTAAACATTACATCATCAACAAAACTTTCTACCCCTAACAAGTCAACTGATGGCAAAGTTACACTTACTTGTAATACTTTCGCCAGATAATCTCTAGCTACTAGAGCTGGTGCTCTACCTGCATGACCAAAATCCTTATAATGTTTCTCAACAGCTGCAAAAGCCATCCGCTCGTCAATTGCAACCAAAGTTACCACACGTGGTATGTGGGCAACCAATCTCACAGCATCTAAAACTTCTTTTACTGTATCAACGCTACAACGATCCAAATCATCAACTACTAATAATAAAAGTTTGCCTTGTTTAGGTTGCTTATCTGCCCCCAAACATAGCTCACAAATATTTTGTAAAGTGCGATGAATATCTAATATTAAGCCTTGTTGAGTTGAGTAATCCGGCAACTGAAATTTTGTAAATACTTTTTTTACATCTAATAATCTAAACCACTCAGTGAGGTTTTTTGTAACAAAGTTAGAGAATTGATTAATGGTGTAAACCACAGTAATTGAAGTGATGACTAGAGTTGGAAATAATGGAATTACACTCTCATAAGCAAAATAAAATAAACAAATTAGAACAGGCAGACTTATCAATATCTGAGGTGGGAAAAAGAGATAGCTTAAATACTTAGCTTTAAATGTATTGAAATCATTTTCAATTACTTTTTTTAAATTGTTATTACGTCTAAATGCTAACTGTGATGCCAATTTAAACCTATCCCAAAAACCCATATCTTTTACTAAACTATCTACTACTGATTGAGCAAGCATTGCACTTATGTTAGTTGCCTTTTCGTTATACCAAGCGTTAAACTCAGCCATTAAAACTTGTGGATGTTCAGACTTGATTAACTCTTCTTTTAAAAAGTTAATTTGGGATGATTTTCCAGTGCCCCAGTGCCCAAATAAGCCAATAGCAAAAGGATGCACATCTTCACGTTCAGTAAGTAATCTAAATAATGATTTGGTAATCTTTCCTCTACCTAACACATCCTTAACAGCCAAACTCTCTGAACGGCTTGCTGTTAGATATGAGTCCGCTATGATTGCTTCTGGATTATTGATTGATAAGGCGTCTGTTCCAATGAGGTCGAGCAACCTCTTAGCTTTTTTAATCTGATTTTTATTTCCGTCAGCTATGATCTCATTTATTAACTCTCTTGCTCCATACTTATCATCCATATCGATGTAAGCATTTGCTAATTCAATTTTTTTATCTATTTCATCAACTAGAATTAAATCGTTTTTCCTGACTTTCTCCTTCGCTAAAGCGTATGCATCATGGGAAAGTTTTACAATGTCAGTATATTTAGTCTTTACTTGATAAATAATCGATGAATAAATTGCAAAATCAAGCTTAGTTTGTATCTTTATATCAAGATAATTTAATATATTTTGGTCAAGACTTACAAAGACATTTGGTCTAATCCAAAACAGTCCGAAAGTTAGATTATTGGATGTGTATTTAACTGTAAGTGCTTTATTGAAAGCATCTGCGAAGCCCTTAGAATTAAGGGGGGATGACTTTAAGGCTTCAGAAAATATATCCCATAATTTATTAACATCATCAGGCTTTCGATCTCTTTTATATGCAATAAACCATGAGTTAACATTATTAATAATAGGAATACCCTCAAAGTTCTTTGGTACATTTGAACTTAAAGAAAATTTAACTTTAACCCTTTCAAGTATTTTGATACGGTAGTCTTGTCTAATAGCTCGATTGAAAACACCAAAAAACGTGAACGGGTCAATTTCATTGAGTAAAGAGGAATTACCATTCTCATCAACATCTCTGAGCGGAGTAATAGGGAAATTTTCTAACCTCATCCCTTCTAAAAATCCAATCAGCTCCTTTTGATTGTCACGCCATACAACCAGTTTATCCGCAAGCTCTTCATAAAACGGAATCCAATCAAAATTTTGCTCTGAACTATAGGACATTAATTGAACTTTCTGTAAAAGGTGGCAATGGCTCAAATATACCTC
>JACMMR010000020.1 GCA_014378965.1 Candidatus Parcubacteria bacterium
ACACACATGATGGCGCGCTTGGCGGGGCCTTCTTTGAATAACATGATAGTTGATGATGAGTAATGCAGATAAATCAATTCAATTTGACAAAGAAAAAAAGGTGTTTAGAAATCAGCAGATGCACTTTTTGAGTTTCATGGCTCATAAGTTTGGTTCCAAAGGCATTATCATAAAGAAAAGAAAGTTATTGACAAAACAAAGCAAAAGAAACTCAACACACATTGTACAATATGTCTACTCGTCTACTCTGAGTCTTTTTCTACCTTTGCTTCTCTCTGTGTGTAATTGTCTTTCATTCTGAGCAAATGCTGTATATATCCTTCATTCTGTGTCGCTGTCATTGCTTCACGCTGGAAATTCATCCCTGCAATTCTATCTTTCAGCTTAGTATAAGAGATAACGAATTTCGAATCCACAATTCCATTCACCAAACATAATCCATCTAAGTCTCGATCCGATTCTTTATACTCTCCTGCTCCTCCTCTTAGATTTCTGTGAGCTAATTTCAGTTTGTATACCAATTGACTGATGCTCGGTAGTGGATCGCCTTTAATGACCATGGGTTGGTTGTCTGGCGTGAGTGCAATATCTCCCATCTTGTTTCTCATTTTGATAATACGAGCTAATTCCTTTCTCGCCTCCTCAATCCACACCAACTCATTGCTCACTAATACAGATTGTTCTTTCTGTCGCTGCGCAAATGAATCTCTCTCTTTTTGATCGTTTAATACCGCTAATCGCATATGTTGAGCACTGATATCCGCCTCCAATTGTGCTTTGTTCTCTAACAATTCATTAAGTCTGTTCAGTGCCTTTCTGTACTGTTTCGCCCGTCTGTTAATGGCTGATGGTGTATCACCTTGATTGAATGCACGAGCAGCAAAGAGTTCGGCTACTTTGATGAAAATGGGTGACTGTCGATCGATAGGGATCGGTTGTACTGGTGCTTGTTGTTTTCTAATCGCGTTGGCTATCGCTGTCTGTAAAGATGCATCCTGATCTTCATGATTTGACGATGAGCAAGCACTACTACTGGATGCCTGCTTTGCTACCTGCTGTATTGGAGGACCGTGAATGCTAGCCATCTTGATATCACTTGTCAATTTGTCCTCATCCATTCTGTCACAGCTCCCTTGAGTTGCTTCGGAAGTATCATATCTGGCCAGATATGTAGCCGTGGTACTACTGTCCGTAAAATCATCATCCCAGTCTCCTTCTAATCTTCCTTCTGCCTCTTCTGCCTCTTCTGCTTCCTGTGGCTGCCCGATTCCTGCTACATGACGATAATACTGTCTGGAAAAACATGGGGATGATTGAGATATGGTTGACACTGCCTGAGTGGTTGATGCCGCCTGAGTTGTTGAGATAGACAATCTGCCAAGTGATTGACTGATACTACTAATATTACTTCCACTGTCTGAGGAAGCTGATTCTTGTTGTGCTGGTTTGTATGAATTCATGTTGAATTGAAAGACAGAGAAAAGAGGAAGAGGAAGAGAGAAGAAGAGAGAGGAAGAGCGAGATAGAGATACAGAGAGAGTAAGAGAGTGGAAGAGGGTGGAAGAGAGAGGTTGAGATATGAAGAGAGGAGAGAGAGATAAAGAGAGAGGTGAAGAGAGATGAGAAAAAAAAAAGAGCAGAGTTGCAAAAGAGATAAAAATTATTTGCGATTTTTATCTCTAGAACCGATGTAAAAAATTGTGCAATTACATGTGCATATTTTCTTTGAAATTTTATTTTTTTTATTTTGCTTACAAGTTTTTGTAAGTCTGTTTGAAGATCCAGTAGTTCCCGAACAAAATTCCACGTGGGTGAAAATATTATTTCGGTTTCTAGCAAGCACGTGCAAAAGTGTAAGGACGCGGTAAAGAATTACCACAAAATCTTGCCGTACTTGGCGTGTACAACTCTGTTGGTCGGTTGCCGCTCCCTCAGCCCTCTACGCGTGTTTATTTCCTCGATTCCATCTGTTTGAAGGTCCATTGCAATCTTATTTTCTCTGTGTGCTTTTTTCACTTCGTCAACTCTTATTTCTACATCTTCGATCGGTACCAATTGTAAATCATTGTACCTATAATATTCTGTCGCAGAAATAAAATAATTCTCGCCTTTTTTATTTATTATTTTGTGTGTGTTAATTGAGTACCGCCTAGTATAACCTTTTTCAAACACTGATTTTTTCAATTTCACTCTAACGATATCGCCGATTTTTAGAGTTTTATTTGCTGGTTGTTGCATAATCCTATCGTCTTGCACTTTTAACGTATCAGATGGATATTTTTGAGCCTCATTAGGCGTCATATCATCAAGATTTGTATGGTCTGTGTTGTTATACGCATTAATATATTGCTGTAATCTGTCGTACCATACTGTTGTTTCGCGGCGGGTCATGGATCGATAAAGTATATTTTTTATCGTCTGAGAAAATCTGTCAACAATTCCCAAACTATTATGGTCACCCACTTCGCTCATCTTCTGTATAATACTGTTATTTCTTAAATAAGCAGCCACAACCCCTTTGAATTCCGAACCATTGTCCGATGCACAAATTTGAGGCTCACCCATTTTCTCAAAAATAATTTTCAGGGCAGTAAGAGTGGTTTCGGCTGTTTTATTTTTCATCGGCAAAGCATCGGCTTTTCTTGTAAAAATGTCAATGCATATTAGAATCCATTTGAAGCCTTGATTGGTTTTATAAAATTTGGTCATGTCAAGTAAATCAATTTGATAAATGACATTCACACCAGTTGTCCTTATTATATTACTTGACTTTATCGTTTGTTTTTTGTGTAACTGGGAAACCTTTTGTGATTGTATAAATTCAAGTATTTGTTTTGCACTATATTTGAGTCCTGATTTTTTAGCTATCTGACTCAATTTATTGATGCCAACGAATCCGTACTCTTCGTAAATTTCTTTCAGTTTATCCATCTATGTAATACACGAATAAAATATCTATTGAAGAATATTAATTAATTCTTTTTTGGTACTTCTTGATAATGCTATGTATTTTAGCTTCTCATCCAGTACATTCCATTCCAATATGGTATACGGCTTATCAAAAGTTGATCCTTGTGATTTGTGCAAGGTTATATAATACGCAGGGTAAAATAATTTAGCGAAATCAGCATGCTTAACAATAAGCTGAGAGCTCGAATCATTTTTTCTGAGCACTGTAATTGTTTCCTTGTTAAAATGCTTGACAGTGAATTCATCACAATTATTGACTTTATATTCTTTGTTAGTAACATGAGCCATGACTGGAAGACCTCTAAAGATGAACATATCTTGACTGTTTTGATTGATAGCCAATTTCGAGATCGTTATGTATTTTGTGAGTCGTTTTTTCTTCATCCAAAATTCATTCATCTTTATTCTTTGAGAGTTATGATAACAAACTCCGCGAGGATGTATTGTGCTACCGAAATCACTTGCTTTAACACTGTTCACACTCTTGCATATATTAAACAATTCATCATCTGCTCGTCTACATTTGGATAATTGCATCAAATTACCATCACAAAGTCTATGGATAGCAGAGCTGTTACTATAATCAAAATCGGACGATCTATCTTGCACCGGTGGTAATTGTGCCCAGTCACCCGCCAATATAAATTTGCAAGATGTGTTTTGTTTGACAGATAAGAACAGTCTGAAAAACAATTCTTTTATCATACTCTTCTCATCAATGATAATATAATTATACTTATTCATTCTAGTGTACGATTTAGGTGAAAACTTAGAAAAGAAAGAATGAATAGTTTCAGCATTTCTTCCCATCAATGCCTTAGCTTTGTGTGTTGGAGCTAAACATATATACGACATTTGCTTTCGATCCAACTCTTTTCTTATTGCGTTGATCAAAAAGGTTTTACCAACTCCAGCTCGCCCATCAATTTGAAACGATGAATCCATACCAACTAATTGTTTCACCAGTCCGGATACATCATTGGTTTCAACATCTTGGATCACTTTGTATGTGGGGTGTGCATAATTTAATACGGTTTCATCTTTATTTTCAGTTCGGCCATTTTTGTCTTTCAAGGTTGACTCAACTTTGTACTTGGCTACTTTTTTACCGTCATCCCAAAATTCATTTTCCATTTCTTTTTTAGCTTGTACGACATTCTGGTTTGAATACATTGTACTTGTGTTATCTAAGTCCCATACTCCTGATTCCAATCTATTATTATTGAAAAATGAAGGTATTTTTGCCTTGAGCTCATTTGCAAATTCAGCAATGACATTGTCTGTATTCGTATAAATAAGCACTCCATTATTCCTCTTCAATAAACATGCTACCTTATGTAATTCCATCAATTCAATATCTAAAATTTGATTGAAAATAGGAACATAACTATCCTCTTGATATGTTTCTTTCTTATGCACTATTTCAAAGAAAGTTTCGTCATTGTTTGAATTAGGTACGATGAAAACATTATTGTTATTAAAATAATGATACGATGCTTCGTTAATGGATCTGGTCAAATATATTTCTGTAGTTTTAGTTATTTTGTTACCAAACATGCCGAGAAAACCATTTATCATAATTTTATAATGTGGCGTATCTAATGAGTATACATAGTCGATAAATTTATTGAAGTAGTCAGATTGCAAAGATAAGCTTGGGGCTAAATAGTATTTGATTGATTGTTGACAGATAATATTTTGCTCCAAACAATATCGAATTAATGGGTAACTGTACCAGCCGTTTCCTTTTAAGGGAAATAGGTTATCAGACACAATGTAGTAGTAACCGATTGGAATGTCCTTATGTTTATCAGTGAATTCAGTAATGTCATCTAGCACACTAAATACGCAGTAGTCATATTGTGAGTATTTGGCTATGTTTTTCCTGCACTTATTTATATCAATACCGAATACTTCACTTTCCTTATTGTTCACCCTTTTTTGAACATCTTTTATACCTTTGAAGTTATGTATAAATCCATTTTTTGATTTGGTGAATATATCTTGAGTTGTTGCATTATAACTGCTAATAATGTTGTCCATATTGAATAACCTTTCTGAAGCTTCCTTATTACTTTTGTGATTGTGACATGATTTACATAAAGCTTGTAGGTTCTTAATATCATTGTCTCCACCTGATGCTAATGACTTCACATGATCGATTTCAAAGCTAATTAATTTTACTTTACAAATCTTGCAGCAGCTATTTTGACTTGCTAAGATCGTGTCTTTAATGGCTTTGGAAGTATGTGAGCGCAAAAAGCGTTTGGTGCCTTTAGTATGGAAGCTTTCGAAAATTTCGTATGAGATAGCTGGAATAGATTGATTTTTAAATGAAATTTTGGCCAGATCACATAATACTTTTGCATCCTTCCAGTCGGTATTGCCTATCTTATGATTAGCATTTGAGTAAAGTCTAACGTTATTTTCAAAATGAATACATGAAATAATATCACCTTTATGTTTTGATTTGTAATGAATGTTTGTGGTCTTAAACAAATCAATAAGCATATCGTGTAAATTTCCATTGTGATAGAAAATGTTACAGTCTTTGTAGGTATCTAATTTATCCATCGGCACGTCTTCAAAAAAAGGTAAGTCAAATCGTTCAATAGTTTTGGTTGGATCATATTCCTGCTTGAGCAAAGAATTCACTGTCTTGTTTGCACTATGTACGTTGGTTATATGATCTCTTGTTGCTTGGTGAGTAACAGGATACATATGTTCATCAATCATATAGTATATCAATGCTGGATAGTTTCTAGAATTAACAATACTTTTATGCAATAATTTATGTCTGACATCAATCGCATAATGAGAAATCTTATAAAAGGAGCAAAATACTTGAACTTCTTGAATGGATCTACCTGTTACAAATCCATTAATGTTTTCACAAAGAGTCATTGAAATAATATCGTTTATTTTAGCAACTGTTAAAGAAGGAATTTTTCGTTTATACGTTTTGAGTAGATACTCGTCCACACACATACCATCTTGAGTTGGTACATTCAAGTTTATACCTTCAATGAATCGGTAATCAATTGGTAATGATCTTTTCATTTTGATGATCGTGGGATTTTTAGCATGCTCATTTAGTTCTTTTGATGATATCTTTTCTATCGTCTCCGCATCCCATGAGTCCAAATCAGCGTTAGACTCAATGGCTTTTAATATACGGTTCTTAAACAAAGCAACTGCTTTCTCTATTCCTTGTGCCACCTCAATTTTACGTTTACTTCTATCTTTAAGGAAAAGTTTCACGTAATCTGAGCTGGTACGTTTGGTACTTCCCAAGTCAGTCCCCCCCATATACAAGGATACCGTATAAGATAGAGTTATTTTTACAAACTCAACATCGTTTCTTACATTCTTCACCTTGGCCTTTGCCTCATATTTTGACTGCTTAAGCTGTTCAAATCTGCTATTTCTATTACTGATGATTGTATCAGTGTACTTACTTTTAACAAAATCCCATTTACCTTTCAAATTCGATATGTGCTTCAAAGTTTTGAAATGTTTAGTTGCGTACTTGTCTGATACATTTATTTTGCATACAGGACAGTATAATCCAACATGAGCAGGAAGTATGGTCTTTACTTTTTTAACATCTTTATGGTCATCCAAATTCGCTATCTTGGCCTTCAACTTTTCAATTTGAGTCTCTAACTTCTTTTTTTCAATTAAATTATTGATTTTAAGGCTCGAATCGCCGTAAACATTAACATTGTCGAAATCAATTGTTGCCATTTTCAAAATTTTCTATAGTATTATTATAATAATATATAATAATAATTGTTTAAGTCAATACGCAATATATTTTATTCCAAAGTAGTGTTAAATTATTCCATCGAAAACTTTTGAATATTCCTCTAATATCTCAATATTTGTCTTTTGTAATTCATCAAGTTTTGCTTTCACTTTACAGGCAGCCTTATCATACCTTTGTAGCTGTTTTTCTGTAAACTTTGATATGTCAATCGAATTCAAATAATGCATGCGATGTTCTATTGTTTGTTTTATTTTCAAAGATATGTTTTTTAGTTTCTTCGTAATTTTTATTCTTTTCCTATCAACACCGCTGGTGATTGCATACTTATTATTCATCTTCATTTTATGACAGAAATGACATTGCTTTCTATAAAAAAGAGAAGGTTCACCCATAAGAAGACATTTTTCACTGATTCTAAGGTTACAAATTTTATCATTGATTTTCGGTAACATTTCATCATTCATTTTTGGTTCCATTTTGAAATATCTATATTATTATATAACTATATATAATAATAATTTCTTAAATCATTACGCATTAAATTTTACCAAAGCAATTTCTTAGCTAAGTAGTCGGCACTTTTCTTTGAATAATTGATTGCATGTCTTAAATAGTACAGTTTACGTCTACGCTTGTTTAGATTGTCATATTTCTTAAAATAACCAATTTTATCAAAATATTGGCTATAACCTAATGCACCAAAATAAACCTTTTTATTGTCCACTACTGCATAATACTTTTTACCAGTTTTAGCGCCAGCTAAATAAATGGGATATCCTAAATGATTTCCAAAATACATATATATATATCAACTTGGATAATATTATTTCCATGTGATGAGAATTATTTTTTGGATGGACCATGTCCTTGGGGTGCCTCAGTATCCTCATCATTATCGCTTTCCTCGAACGCTTCATCATATATATCAGTTACCATCCCAATCAATATATCCAATTTGAGATCTATTGTGTCAAATCTTTCCTTGATCTTC
>JACMMR010000021.1 GCA_014378965.1 Candidatus Parcubacteria bacterium
ATAAACTATTCTACTGGTGTAACGACGGATGTTAACTACGGTGTAGGAGCTGGATCAGGAAGTTAATACTAATTTATATACTCTATATAAATATATAACCTTTTAAATAAATCCATCTTATAGTTCATGATCAAATCCCACTCACATTTATTTTTAGTGGTTTTTATTTTTTGTATTTCTCTATTTTTATACGGAAAGACTGGCTACGATATATTTTATGCTGAATCCGAAATACCACGGATAGATTGCACCTCATACAGTCCGTATGTTACTGATATAAATGATTATGTTGACCCTTCAGAAATAAGAAGTGCACTGGAAATAATAAAAAAATATACATCATGTGTACGTATATATACCGCTAAAAACGGGCTAGATAAAGTCCCAGAAATAGCCCAATCTTTAGGTATTAGTGTTGTTTTGGGTGCATGGATTGATAAAGTTTCTTTAGTTGAAAATCAAAAAGAAATTGATAAGGTAATACAATTAGCAAATACGTATACAAATGTTAAAATGCTAGTTATAGGAAATGAAGTTTCTATATCTGACTGGAGCCGTATAGATAAATTAACCTATGTAAAATATTTAAAGTATGTAAGAAGTAAGACAAAGGTACCTATAGCTATAACCGGATTGACAAAAGACTTATTAAACCAATACAATCTTTACGAGTATGTTGACATTATCGGACTACATATTTTTCCGTATTGGCAAAATGCTAACTCGATGACCGATGGGGTAACATTAACGATTGATGAAATAAATAAGATGAGAATCTTTATACAAAAAGATTTAAAATTAAAAAAAGAAATATATGTTCTTGAATATGGGCAACCTTGGATTGGTTTGACAAAAAATCAAAATGTTTCTTCCATTACGCATCAACGAGAATATGTAAAACAAGTATCTAAAAAATTAAGCGAATATGGTATTTTTTCTAACTACTATGAGTTAATTTCAGAAAAGCGTATTAATAGTTTTGATGGATATGTGTATAGATTGTGGGGACTTTTAACGCATGAAGGCAAAAATATTGTTGATGTCCAAAAGAAGATTTACATAAAAATATTAATAGCACTCATATTAGTTTTTATTACTTTATTTATTTTATCGATACGAATTAAAATCGTCAAAAAATTAGAATATGCCACCTATCTCATGAGTCTGTGTTTAATTTCTGGTTACAATATATATGTAATTAGAAGTATATATAGAACAGATTTTTTATATATACAAATACCAGTGTACCTGTTAATGTTTTTGTCTTTTGCTGTCTATCTTAAGGTGATTATTGAATTTCATGTTTTACCTGAAAAAAATGACTTAATAAATAGTGGTACAAAAAAAATAAATTTAAATTATTTTTCTAAAAAAGTTTCTATAGTTATACCAAGTAGGTCAGAGGATCTTGATATGGTCACTTCAACTATACAATCATGTCTAAATCAAACATATAAGGATATAGAAATAATTTTTATAAATAATGGATATCAAACAAATTCGTATAAAAATGATATTAAAAAATTATTTGAATCATATAACGATTCTCGGTTAAAATATCATTATTATGAAAATTTTAATAAAAATAAAAGTAGTGTGTTAAATTATGGTTTGCAGTATATATCATCAGATACAACTCACATTTTATTTTTAGATGCTGATTATGTTATCAACAAAGACGCTGTGGAGGTTGGTCTAATAAATTTCTTAAATCCAAATGTTTCTGTTGTACAATATCCACAAACCTATGAATCTACAAATAAATATATAGGAGAAATGGCTCGTATGGAGCAGGAGTATGTGGCCTGTCTATCACAACCATTTAGAAACATGACAAATAGTATTATATTAAACGGAACACTTTGTTTTTTTAAGTATGATATATTTAAAAAATATAAATGGGATGAATCGACAGTGTGTGAAGATGCTATGTTAGGGTCAGAAATTCAAATAGGTGGAAATGAAATAATATATATAAATGAAATTATAGGTAAAGGTATAGCACCTCGTAACTTTAAAGAGTTGATTATTCAAAGGTTTAGATGGGCAGCTGGATCCGTTCAGGTTATGAAAAGACAGTTATTTTCTAAAAATATATACAAAGCGCCAAAAATTATTATGCAATATTTCTGGGGCTGGTCACCTTGGACTATATTATTACCCTTATCTTTTTACACTCTATGGTACACATATTTCTTTTATAATGTAAAAAATTACCACCACCCATATCTTGCCACCTTGCCAATAAATTATATAATTTTCTACACACTCGTATTCCTTTTTGTTTACGGTTTTTTAAAAACAAACCTTATAAAAAAACTACCATTTTTAACTTATCTTAAATTCATTTTGTTTCAACTGGCTCTAATTAACACAATAACCATAGGAATGATATATGGATTATTTGTTAAAAAAATAAACTTTATTGGAACTCGCTCAGAAACAAATATTAAATTTTATGCCTGGTTGATACCTCTTACAATTAGCTTAATTTTTATTAATATGTTGTCTCAATTATATATTCCAATTGTTCAAATGAATAATTTTAACATTTTGTTAAATACGGTTTTTCCAGTACTTTTGATCCTAATAACCCAAATAGCGCAGGTGGTAGTTTACCTTATTGATAAATACCAAAAATAGTGTCTACTACTAAATACTATGACTTATACACTAAACGTTCAAGAAGCCAATAAAGATAAATCGACTGTTGTAGACATGACAAACAGTATTAAAGCTGTTGTTTACGGTCCTGCATACCCATCGACTGCTTTGGTTATTAACCAAAAAGATTTTACAAAACTATACAAAGAAGCTGGAGAGTCATCTATCGTAACTCTAAGTGGAATTGGTTTCAATAACTTCACCAATGTCTAGTCTTATAAAAGCATCAACGACGATATTCCCAATGGATAAAAAATCTATGGGAGATTGTAATAAGTTATTTTTAATAAAATGTAATATAAATATATCAACAAAAACAAGTTTAAAGTTTTATGAAAATAAGTATAAAACAAATAAAAAGCTTTATTTAGAGCTCTTAAATTTTTAACAATATTAATTTCTAAATGAATTATAGGGGTCACTCCGACAAATATACATTTTAATATTTTAATTATCACTATTACACCTTTGCTTTTAATTCTAATGGCTCAATTAGTACAAGTATCTGGACGCCTTATTGATATAGAAAAAGTATCTATTAAACTCAATGCTATTTAATAAACTTAAAACCTAACTCAAATAAGAAAACTAAAATCATACCTCTTAAAAAAATACCTATTAATGAAGAAATAAAAAATAAGACTACATTGTATCTTATAACTCCCAATGCAATACTAATATGTTTAGCGGGGAAAAAAGGGATTGCTCGCATTAAAATAATCATCCAAAATTTTGCTTCGAAATCCATCTGTTTATTTCGAGAAAAAAACTTATATTTTCTGAATATTTTTAAAAAAGGTACGCTACCATATTTTCCTAAAAAATATAAACTAAAGTTTCCTATTGAAAAAGCAAGGGCAATAATAAGTTGTGTTGAGATTTGCTCGTATAGTTTTATATTTGAATTAACAAAAATATAACTTGCTTGTATGAAAGTTATCGGTAGTAGTCCAATTATTTCATTGGTAAGAGTTGTAAAAAAAATGGTGTACATCTTTTATAATGGTTCTTGTTTAATTTTTAATTTATATCCAATCACGCAAACAATCGGATGAAGTACATATGTGAGAAGAAGAGCGTATAAAAATATTTCTAATGAAATGTATTGTAAAAAAACAAATACCATGCCGGTTGTTATAATATAGTCACCATGATCAATAAATAGAGCAAATTCTCCTTTTTTGAAACCTAATCGTCTTTTGATAATACTGCCAAGTAAATCACCAAAAAAAACTAAAAAAGTTAGACTGAGGTAATACAATAAACTCATAGGAAGCATGTGATTAAAGAAAAAGGGTAAGAACACTATTGGTACAATAGATGTTACTCGAATTCCTGATCCAAATAAAGGTTTGTGGTCAATAAACATAAAATCAAATCGGGGAATATTAATTTTATTGAGTATATGATTTTCAGGAAGTTGTGTACAAATTGCCCAGATAAACTGAAAACTCATATTTGTAATCCAACATGGTACTACGAAGACTAAGATCTTAAATACGAGGGGTGTCATGTTGTATAAGTATTATTGTGTAAATTCCATGTTTTTTTAAAATTTCTCCAAGCATAGATTGGTTTACGTAACTACAACCATTATCTATAACTTGTAAATTATTTTTGTCTTTACTTACACCAAAAATACCGTTTGCATCATCTATTGTGTTTGAGTTTAATCTGGTTTCAAAATTTCTTATAAATACAACCGAGATGTCGCAGTCAACATCTTTTATTTTTAAGTTATTGAAAGAATCATCACGGCTAATATTTTTAATAAGGGCTGATTTAGTAATAGTATTTGTTACATGTCCCTGAACCCAAACTGTATTTGTAAAATTAACTGATGAGTCTATGTTAAATATATCTGACACCGGCTTTGCAATATAACCAATAATCTCATGTGACGTTTCGATGATAGTTTTGTCATTTTGATACTGAGTTTTAAAATCATTTAAACCTGCAGAGAAGATGATACTTATAACTGGGATTAAAGAAATAATCAATAGGTATCGATTCACCTGTTTAGAATAATATAAAGTCAATAATGCTAAAAAAAAGAATAATTTTCCGGCAAATTCTGTTATAAAATTTATTCCATGAAGGGGGAGATATGTACTAGAGATAATTGCAAGGCACAATGTTACAACAAGGTGAATTAAAAAAACCATCACATTACACTGTTGATTATTTCTTTGAAAGGTTGAATTATTTTTTAATAGAATAAGAAGTGTTGTGATGGATAAAATTGATTCAATATGAAAAAAGCCACCATCAAAAATATTTTTTAAAATAGAGAATGCAACAATACTATAGATAAACGTTTGTAAAAAGGTATTTTTTTGCCCTTGAATGTATAATATGAAACAAATAAGTAGAAGCAAAACAAAAAACAACACAATTAATAAAAAAACAGGAGGATAAAATGAGACAAAAGCGTATCCTGTATCAACATATTCTTGAACAGGGTTTATTCCGATTTTTTCAAGAAGGTATCCAATAGGTGCCTTGAGTGTATGATTGTGTAGGATGTTAGTAGAACTTATTTCTTGATTATTAAAAACATAGACATTGGATAATAACGGGATATTGTTTGATTTAAAAAAGTATATAAAAGAGCCAATATTTAAGGTATACAGGATAATTATAAGTGATACGATAATTTTTTTTAGTATATTAGGATTTAACTTATTTTGCTTAATTGTTTTTTTAAATATAATTAGTCCAATAAGGAAAGTTAAGAATAAGTACACTTTCATGTTACTCTTGCCATTTGCAAAAAAATCAATAAATATGTGAATATATTTCATATAGTGTAAAATTATAATATATATCATATCATCAATCATTTTGTTTTTATAGACATATGCGGTCTAATTTTATATAATTAAAACATAAATCAATCATAAATTAAAAATATGGACACTCATCACCAAAACAAATCAAAATTTAAACTCAAATCAAGGGTATTATTAGGGGAATTGCAAACCCCAAGTATTGTAAAAATCTTAGTTAATAAAAAAATAGTTCGCAGTGAGAAACAGGCAGTAATAGCCGTGCTATCTCTTCTGTTTATTTTAGTCGCCGTCAGTGCGTTTTTTGTTGGTAAATCATTTTATATACCCATTGCAAAAATAAGTCCTGCACTAATCACAAGTAATCAATAATCAAATTTTATGAATAAAAATAACAAAGGATTTACTCTCATAGAGTTGTTGGTGGTAATAGCAATAATAGGTCTACTTTCTTCAATTGTATTGGCTAGTCTTTCTGATGCTCGGGGTAAGGCGAGGGATACAAAAAGAATTGGGGAAATCCGTTCTATCGAAAAAGCATTGATGTTATATTCCTTAAGTAATAATGGTAACGTGCCGTTATCTATGTATGTAAATATTGCAAGTTTGCCTATAATTAATGGTCATATTAATTGTGAAGAACCAAATTTAGTTGCAAACACCAATAATCTATATGATACATTAATTGCAGCCAAAGCACTTTCCTCGAAGCCTGCTGTAGACCCACAATCAGCCGCAGGGTATTGTTATGTGTATATAACCGATCAAAATCAAGTTGCCGGCGCTACATACAATTCATTTGGAAATCTTACATCGAGTAACCCGGTTGCAACAGTTATCACAGCAAAAGTAAGGACTGCTACCTTTATGTCACTTTTAGAAAAAACAAAAACTTTAAGTGGGTTCCAGGCTATGGTCGGAATAAGTTTTGGTGCCACTTCACCAGTACCACTTAATATTAATCTAACTACGGGAGTAAAAGATGATGTGAATTATAATAATATAAATGCTAATTCTAGATATTAATATCTTACATGTTACAAAATGAAAATAATTCAAATTCAATAAATCCAGATCAATTTTCATTTGATGAATCTCGCTTTAAAATACGATCTCGAACCGTGCTCAATATAGTGAAAGTTCCGGCCATGATAGGTTTTTTAATTAGAATTAAGATTGTAAAAACGGAGAATCAAGCGGTTGGCTTACTCATTTCTATGGCAGCAGTCTTTTTAGGTATAAGCGTTTTCATAATTATTCGATCGGTCGCAGTTCCTACAGCTCAAATAAATCCAAATTTTATTACTAAATAAAGATAATATGCACTGTTTTTTGGGTAGATACTGATAAAGAGGGTACTTATTGATAAATACCAAAAATAGTGTATACTACTAAATACTATGACTTATACACTAAACGTTCAAGAAGCCAATAAAGATAAATCGACTGTTGTAGACATGACAAACAGTATTAAAGCTGTTGTTTACGGTCCAGCATATCCATCGACTGCTTTGATTATTAACCAAAAAGATTTTACAAAACTATACAAAGAAGCTGGAGAGTCATCTATCGTAACTCTAATTGGCTTAAAAGCTAATCAAGATGTGCTTATTCACGACATTCAAAGAAATGTAAGAAATGGAAACATCATCCATGCCGACTTTTATGCACTTAAAAAAGGTCAAAAAATTACTGTACATGTTCCATTAGTTTTTGTAGGTGTTGCTGATGCAGTTAAAACTCATGGAGCTGACCTTATTAAAAATATGTTTGAAGTTGAGATCGAAGCGGAAGCGAAAGATCTTCCTCATGAAATAGAGATTGATATTTCATCTCTTAAAGAAGTTGATGATCATATCTCGATATCAGATATTAAAGCTCTATCAGGTGTTAAGATATTAAATAATGAAGAAGACGTAATCATAACTGCAGCCAAACATGCTGAAGAAAAAGAAGAAGAGTCAACAGAAATAGATATGTCAGCAATCGAAGTATCTGATGCTAAGGGCAAGAAGGATGATGAAGAAGATTCTCAATAAAAAGGAAAACTCAAGTAAAATGGAACAAACGAAAAAGTTTGTTCCATTTTACTTTCACTTTAGAGGTCCATATTCGAGAGTAAGGTGATATGGTGATAGTTTTCATTGAATATATTTGGTACAATATAAGGATATGAATTTTAGACGTTTGATTTTTGGTTTTGCCTCAATTTTAATAGTATATCTATCTATTTCTGTAGTTTTTGCAGCGGATTTGGATTGTAATTTGCCTGAAAATAGGGAGACTTGTTTAGCAGAGTTATCTAAAACTGAAAAGGAAATTTCTGATTTAAGTAAGCAACTTTCAGGGCTTAAAAACGAAGGTGCATCAATTTCTCGAGATAAAAAGATCCTAGAAAACCAAGCTCAACAAGCCAAGCTGAAAATAAAGACTCATGAACTTTCTATTGCTAAACTTGGTAAAGATATTAAATCAAAAGAATCTACCATAACTGGTTTACAAGAAAGAATAAATAAAAATAAAATTGGTTTAAATGAAGTTATTCAAAATGCATATGAAGTTGATAATATTTCAGCGGTAGAGATATTTTTATCAAATCAAAATATATCAGACTTTTTTCGTGATCTAGATGCCTATGTATTTATCAATACTAAGATCAGAGAATCAATAGGAATCATTAGTAAGGATAAGTCAGCAGAAGAAAATGAGAAAAAACAACTCGATGAAACACGATCTAAAGAATATGATTCAAAATATGCAGTCGAGGCTGAAAAAGCTAAAATTGAGAAAATAGATGCGGAGAAAGCAAGACTTTTAAGTTTAAATAAAAAAGAACAAACCTCGTACAGTTCTATTATTGGTGATAAGCAAAAGAAAGCAACGCAGATAAGAAACGCTTTGTTTGCACTTCGTGACTCAGCTTCGATCAAATTTGAAGATGCTGTAGCTTTTGCAAAATCTGCGGGTACTATCTCAGGTGTAAGACCTGCTTTTATTCTAGCTATTCTCCAACAAGAATCTAATCTTGGTACGAATGTTGGTTCATGTTATATGACAAATATTGATACAGGTGCAGGAGTTAAAATATCTTCTGGAGCAGCTATAAACAATGTTATGAAGCCATCACGTGATGTTCAACCGTTCTTGGCTATCACAAAAACACTTGGCAAAGATCCATTCAAAACGCGTGTATCATGTCCTTTTACAACCGGGTATGGTGGAGCGATGGGGCCTGCACAATTTATCCCATCAACGTGGCAATTATTTGCTTCTCGTATTTCTAATGCAAAAGGTGGTGCAACAGCCAATCCGTGGGCAGCAGCAGATGCCTTTATGGCCTCGTCTCTGTATCTAGCCGACCTTGGGGCTAATTCTGGTTCAGCTTCAGCAGAGAGAAATGCAGCTTGTCGTTACTATTCAGGACGATCATGTGGATCATCTGATAATACTTTCTACGGAGATCAAGTTATGAAGAGGTCAGTTAAATTGCAAACTGATATTGATTTAATCCAAAATTAGTGTATAATCGTTACCATTATGAAGAAAAATATACATCCAACATATTTCCCAGAATCTGAGTTTGTTTGCGCATGTGGAGCAAAATATACTATGGGATCTACTAAAGAAAAAAATACAACTGAAATGTGTTCAGCGTGTCATCCGTTTTATACAGGAAATGAAAGAACAATTGACACAGCAGGTCGTGTTGAGAAGTTCAAAGCTCGTCAAGCACGGTCTGAAAAAGTTACAAAAAAATAACTTAATTATAAAGAAGTCTGTTATACTGCGTATAAGGCTTTTTTATTTTATATACATATAAAACATACAAATTTATGGAAGATTTAAACTTAGAAGAATTACGAAAAGATTTTAAAACTAGTTTTTTTGCTGGAGAGATAGATCGCTTGAATAAAGAAAAAGATTCACTGACTGAAATGATGCAAGATCCTGAGATGAAAGAAATGGCTGAAGCTGATATTGTAGGTATTGATCAACAAATTCAATTTATGGTAGATAAGATAAATGATATTATCAAAGAGGAAGAAGAAGCTGATTTATATCCAAATGAGCTTGTGCTTGAGATACGTGCTGGAGCTGGAGGTGATGAAGCTGCTCTTTTTGCAGCAGATCTTGCGAATATGTATAAAATCTTTGCCTCAGAGCGAGGCTTTAGAATTGACGAGGTAGATGTGTCAGAAAACGGAATCGGAGGATATAAGGAAGCTGTGTACGAGATGAGAGGTTTTGAAGTGTTCAGATATTTTAAATATGAGATTGGAACACATAGAATTCAACGTATTCCAGAAACAGAAAAGTCAGGAAGGGTTCATACCTCAACTGCAACTGTAGCTGTTTTACCTATTCGAAAAAAAGTTAAATTTCAAATAGATCCAGCAGATCTTGAGATGGAATTTTCTCGTGCAGGTGGAAAGGGTGGGCAAAACGTAAATAAGGTAGAAACAGCTGTTCGTTTAATTCATAAGCCTACAGGGCTCGATGTTCGTTGTACGTCAGAACGAAGTCAGCTTAAAAATAGAGAAAAAGCATTGGCTATCTTACAAGCA